>DATFFY010000434.1:0-8575 GCA_035249805.1 Acidimicrobiales bacterium
GGCCGTGATCGCCGAGGTGCGACGCCGCGCCGCGGCGACGGGCGCCGACGCGACGGTCGTCACCTTCGACCGGCACCCTGCCGCTGTGGTGCGCCCCGCCAGCGCCCCGCGCCTGCTGACCGACCTCGACCAGAAGCTCGAGCTCCTCGAGACGACCGGGGTCGACCGCTGCCTGGTCATCACCTTCGACGAGGCCCGCTCCCACGAGCCGGCCGAGGACTTCGTGCAGGAGGTGCTCGTCGACGCGCTCGGGGCCCGCCTGGTCATCGTCGGCGAGGACTTCCACTTCGGGTACCAGCGCAAGGGCGACGTCGCCCTCCTCCGCGCGATGGGCGCGGACCTCGGCTTCGAGGTCGAGGGCATCGAGCTCGTCACGCCCGCGGGGGCGGCGGAGCGGGCGTCGTCCACCGCCATCCGCCACGCGCTCGTCGAGGGCGACCTCGACCGGGCCGAGGCGATGCTCGGTCGCCACCACGAGGTGCGGGGCCTCGTGGCCCACGGCGACGAGCGGGGCCGCGACCTCGGGTTCCCGACCGCCAACGTCTCCGTGCCCGGCGAGATCCTGCTGCCGGCCGACGGCATCTACGCCGGGTGGTTCCAGCGGGCCGACGGCAGCGTGTGGCCGGCCGCCCTGTCCCTCGGCCGCCGCCCGACCTTCTACGCCGAGGCCCACGCCAGCCTGCTCGAGGCCCACCTCCTGGACTTCGAGGGGGATCTGTACGACGAGGCCGTGCGGGTCCGGTTCGTCCGCTTCCTCCGGGGTGAGGTGAAGTTCAACTCCGTCGACGACCTGGTCGATCAGATCGGTCGTGACTGCGAGCAAGCCCGGGCCGTCCTGCACAGCTGATTGCTCCGGTCGTCGCTGCGCTCCTCAACCTCCGCAGTTGGCTCCGCACGGGTCGGCAAAGCCGCCCGGCTCCGCCGTCACGCCTGACGGGTCTCTGACGGGCATGTCAGGAACGGCGTTCCGGATGGGCCAGACTGGACCCGTGACGTTGGGCGACGGATGGGACCCCATCGAGGTCCGTCGGATGGACGACGGGAGCGAGGCCGAGGAGCCTCGCAAGGTGCGGCACCTCGCGCTGGCCGAGGACCCGCTGATCGGCCCCGGGCTCGAGCCCGACGAGGAGCTCGAGGTCACGCTCCCGCGGCTGACCCGCCACCGGATCACGCTCTCCGACGGGCACGAGGTCGGCGTGGCCGTGTGCGGCCGGGGCGTGCCCCTCGTGGTGGTCCACGGGTTCTCGGCCGAGGGGATCCTCTACGCGCAGACGCTGTCCCGCCTCGTCGACCTCGGCTTCAAGGTCATCGCCGTCGACACCGCCGGCCACGGCGGCACGCTCGGCCTGCCCACCAACGCGCAGAGCATGGCCAGCTACGCCGACCTGCTGGCCCGGGTGCTCGACCACCTCGGCGTGCGCGAGGCGGTCCTGGCCGGTCACTCGATGGGTGGCCGCCTCGTCACCGAGCTGGCCGCCAACGACCCCCGCCGGGTGATCGGCGTGATCCTGCTCGACGCGATCGTGGGCGACGCGTGGGACCGCCTCGTGAACGTGGCCCGGGTCTTCCCGCCCATCCTCGTCGGCATCGCCGCCACGCTGGTGGTCGACACGCTCACCACCGTCCCCTGGTTCCGGGACCCGCGGCAGGCGGGCAAGCTCGGGAGCCTCGTCGCCCCGACCATCGCCGGCCACCTGCGCCGACCGTGGCGCCTCCTCGGCCCCGCGGCGTCGATCCTGCGCAGCCCGGGCACCAAGTGGATGCTCGACGAGCTCGGCCGCCGGCGCGTGCCCGTGTTCGTCATCCACGGCCAGTGGGACTACGCGGTGCCCTTCGCCACGGCCAAGGACGCCGCCCGCCGCAGCCGGGGCGACCTCGTGGTGGTCAACCGGGCCAGCCACTCCTGGCTGCTCAAGGACCCCGAGACCCTGCCCGCCGTCATGCTCGCCCTCATGAAGGGCCGCCTCGGCACGGCGGTCCTCCGGGCCAAGCTCCACCGGGGCATCGACCCGGCCGAGGCCACCGACGACGAGGTCGAGGCCGCCCTGTACGAGCCCGACGCGCTCGTCCTGGAGCTCACGCCCCGCCAGAAGCACCACGACACCGAGGAGCTGCACCGGCCCCCTCGGTACCGCTGGCGCCTGCTGCCGGCCCGCGATCCCCGGGATTGAGGCCCGCGAGGGCCCGGCTGGTACCCTCTCAGGGTCCCTGAAACGGGGACCTCGCGCCTCGCAGCGCCCGCGGCACGGCCGCAGCGCCCGAGGGGCTGGGCCACAGACCCACCTCCGAGACGGAGTCACCCACCCATGTCAGAGCAGATCGACAAGGCCAAGGCCGGGATCATCGCGGAGCACCGCCTCCACGACACCGACACCGGCTCGCCCGAGGTGCAGATCGCGCTCCTCACGAAGCGCATCAACCACCTCAACGATCATCTGCAGAAGCACAAGAAGGACCACCACAGCCGGCGCGGCCTGCTGATGCTGGTCGGCCAGCGCCGGCGCCTCCTCGACTACGTGCGGAAGAACGACGTCGAGCGGTACCGGACGATCATCGCCAACATGGGGCTCCGCCGCTAGGCGGACCCCTCCTACACAACACAACACAGCAACGGCGGCACCGTTTGGTCAGCTGCCAGTTGAGGGCTCCCGGGCACGGTCCGGTGGTCGCCAACTGGGAACTGGCCTTCGCCGCCCGATCCGGCAGACCGGGACGATCCCGCGCCGGCGAAGGAGACAAACATGGCAGACGCCATCATCGTTTCGGGGCCGATCAGCGGCACCGACAAGACCCTCTCGTTCGAGACGGGCAAGCTCGCGTTCCAGTCCCAGGGCGCCGTGGTCGCGAAGATCGCGGGCACCGAGGCCCTCGTCACGGCCAACGCCGCGAAGGGCGTGCGGGAGGGCGTGGACTTCTTCCCGCTCACCGTCGACGTCGAGGAGCGCATGTACGCCGCCGGGCGCATCCCCGGCAGCTTCTTCCGCCGGGAGGGCCGTCCCACCGACGCCGCCATCCTGGCCTGCCGCCTGATCGACCGGCCGCTGCGCCCGTCGTTCGCCGACGGCTTCCGCAACGAGACCCAGGTCGTCGTGACGGTCATGGGCTCGGACCGCGAGAACCCCTACGACGTGCTCGCCATCAACGGCGCGTCGGCCGCCCTGTCGATCTCGGGCATCCCGTTCCAGGGCCCGATCGGCGCGGTGCGCATCGCCTACAGCAGCGACGGCGCCTGGGTGCCCCACCCCACCTTCGACGAGGTGGAGGACAGCACCTTCGAGCTCATCGTCGCGGGCCGGGCGGTCGGTGACGACGTCGCCATCATGATGGTGGAGGCCGGCGGCACCGAGAAGGCCTGGGACCACTACGAGGCCGGCGCCCCCAAGGTGACCGAAGAGGTCATCGCCGAAGGGCTCGAGGGCTGCAAGGTCTGGATCAAGGAGTCGATCGAGCTGCAGCGCCAGCTGATCGCACAGGTCGAGGCCGGCCGCGGCATCACCCCGCTCGAGTTCGAGCCGCAGCTCGACTACCAGCCCGACGTGTACGCGAAGGTCGAGGCCCTCGTCGGTGACGAGCTCGGCGCGGCCGGCACGATCGCCGGCAAGGCCGAGCGCAGCCAGGCCACCGACGCCGCCATCACCAAGGCGTTGGAGGGCCTCTCCGCAGAGCTCGAGGGTCGCGAGAAGGAGATCAAGGAGGCGGCCCGCTCGGTCCAGAAGGAGCGCATCCGCCGGCGCGTCGTGAACGAGGGCGTGCGCATCGACGGTCGTGGCGCGAGGGACCTCCGCCCGGTGAGCTCCGAGGTCGGCGTGCTCTCGACGGCGCACGGCTCGGGCCTGTTCCAGCGGGGCGAGACGCAGGTGCTCAGCGTCCTCACCCTCGGCATGCCGAAGATGGACCAGCTGCTGGACAACCTCGGCGACAAGCCGAAGAAGCGCTACATGCACCACTACAACATGCCGCCCCACGCGAACGGCGAGACCGGCCGCGTCGGCAGCCCGAAGCGGCGCGAGATCGGCCACGGCCTCCTCGCCGAGCGGGCGCTCCTGCCGGTGGTGCCGTCGCTCGAGGAGTGGGCGTACACGCTGCGCGTCGTGTCCGAGGTGCTGAGCTCCAACGGCTCCACCTCGATGGGCTCCGTCTGCGGCTCGACGCTGGCGCTCATGGACGGCGGCGTGCCGATCAAGGCGCCGGTGGCGGGCATCGCCATGGGCCTGATCTACGCCGACGGCAAGTACACGACCCTCACGGACATCCTCGGCACCGAG
Source organism: Acidimicrobiales bacterium (assembly GCA_035249805.1). Classification (GTDB taxonomy): domain Bacteria; phylum Actinomycetota; class Acidimicrobiia; order Acidimicrobiales; family VFJN01; genus VFJN01. The sequence goes on from DATFFY010000434.1 coordinate 4,266, forward strand.
GACGCCTTCGGCGACATGGACTTCAAGGTCGCCGGCACGTCCGAGTTCGTCACCGCCCTGCAGCTCGACACCAAGATCGACGGCCTGCCGGCCGACGTCCTGGCCCAGGCCCTGCAGCAGGCGAAGGAGGCGCGCCTCGAGATCCTCGACGTGATGGCCAAGGCCATCTCCGAGCCTCGCGCCGAGGTCGGCGAGACCGCCCCCAAGGTCGTCAGCTTCGAGATCCCGATCGACAAGATCGGCGAGGTCATCGGCCCGAAGGGCAAGGTCATCAACGCCATCCAGGCGGAGACCGGCGCCGACATCTCCGTCGACGACGACGGGATGATGGGCACGGTCACCATCGGCAGCGTCGACAAGGGCGCCATCCAGGAGGCCGAGCGCCAGATCAAGCTCATCCTCAACCCGCCGACCGCCGACGTGGGCCAGGTGTACCCGGGGCGCGTGGTGAACATCACCAAGTTCGGTGCGTTCGTGAACATCCTCCCCGGTCGCGACGGCCTGCTCCACATCAGCAAGATCGGTGGGGGCAAGCGGATCGACAAGGTCGAGGACGTCTTCAACCTCGGCGACGAGGTCGAGGTCAAGGTCGACGACGTCGACCCGAACGGCAAGGTGTCGCTGAGCCTCGCCTCGGCCGTCGAGATCCCCGACAGCGCGGTCTCGAGCGGCGACGGCGGCGGCCGGCGCAGCGACCGCGGTGACCGCGGTGACCGCGGTGACCGTGCCGAGGGTGGGGGCGATCGCGAGAGCGTGTCCTTCGAGGACGCGTTCGAGGCCGAGGCCCGCGAGCAGTTCGGCGACCTCGGCCCCGCCGCCTCCGAAGGTGGCGGTGGCGGTGGCGGTGGTCGCGGCGGCGAGCGTCGCGGCGGTCGCGGCCGCCGGTAGCGGTCCCTTGCCGGACCCGCTCGCGCACAGCGAGACCAAGCCCGCGCCGATCGAGCAGACCGACCTTCCCAACGGCCTCCGCATCGTCAGCGAGACGATGCCGGAGGCCAGGTCGGTCACGCTCGGGGCGTGGGTGCGGGTGGGCGGGCGCGACGAGCCCGACGATCTGTCGGGCGCGTCCCACTTCCTCGAGCACCTGCTGTTCAAGGGGACCGAGGAGCGCAGCGCGCGGGAGATCGCCGAGGCCGTCGACGCGGTCGGGGGCGAGATGAACGCGTTCACCGCGCGAGAGCACACGGCGTACTACGCCCGCCTGCCGTACCAGCAGCTCGGCCTCGGCGTCGGCCTGCTCGGCGAGGTGCTCACCGCGCCCGCGCTGCGCCCGAGCGACGTGGACGCCGAGCGCCAGGTGATCGTCGAGGAGATCCTCATGAACCTCGACTCGCCCGAGGATCGCGCCCACACGCTGCTCGCCAGGCTGCTGTTCCCCGGCCACCCGCTCGGGCGCGACGTGCTGGGCGAGATGGCCACGGTGGAGGCGCTCGGCCGCGACGACATCGACGGCTTCTTCCGCCGGTGGTACCGGCCGGCCACGATGGTCCTCGCGGCGGCCGGCCGCCTCGACCACGCCGAGCTCGTCGCCGTCGCGTCCAACGCGTTCGCGTCGCTCGAGGGCGGCGCGCTCCCGGAGCGCCACGCGCCCCCGCCCGCCGAGGCCTCGGTGGTGGTGGAGGAGGACGACACGGAGCAGGCCCACCTGTGCCTCGGGTGGCGTGGGCCCGAAGTCGAGGACGCGGACCGCTGGGCGATGGCGGTGGCCAACCAGGTGCTCGGTGGCGGGATGGCCAGCCGCCTGTTCCAGGAGGTCCGCGAGGAGCGGGGGCTGGCCTACGCGGTGTACTCGCACCCGAGCGCGTACAGCGACAGCGGCTGCCTGACCGTGTACTGCGGCACCGCGCCCAAGCGGGCGCCGGAGACGCTGCGGGTGATCGACGCCGTGGTCGAGGACCTGCTGGCCGACGGGGTGACCGACGGCGAGCTGACGGTGGCGTCCGGCTACCTCGAGGGATCGCTGCTGCTGAGCCTGGAGGACAGCGGTGGCCGCATGGGGCGCCTCGGCCGCGATCTCGTCCAGCGCGGCCGTGCCCTCTCGCTCGAGGAGCAGCTCGACGGCATCCGGGCCGTCACGGCCGCCGACGTGCACCGCGTGCTGCGCAGGGTGTTCGAGGGCCCGCGTGTGCTCGCGGCCGTCGGGCCGTTCCACGCGGACGAGCTGGACCTGCGCTGATCCCTGCTCCCGGGTCGGCGAAGCCACCCGGCTCCGGCCTCGCCGGACCGTAAGGTGCTGGTCATGATCCGGGTCGGGGTGTTCGGCGCCGCGGGGCGCATGGGATCGACGGTGTGCCAGGCCGTCCTCGGCGACGCCGAGCTCGAGCTCGTCGCGGCCGTCGACCCGCTGCACGCGGGTCTCGACCTGCGCCACGCCGCCCGCGTCGAGAGCGATCTGCACGTCACCGCCAACGCGTCGGCGCTCGTCGACGCCCGCGCCGAGGTCGTCGTCGACTTCACGCACCTCGACGCGGCGCGCGAGAACCTGCGGTTCGCGGCCGAGCACGGGATCCACGCGGTGGTCGGCACCACGGGCTTCACCGACGAGGACCTCGCCACCTACGGGGCCGCGTTCACCCGGAGCAGCTGCCTCATCGTCCCGAACTTCGCCATCGGGGCCGTGCTGATGATGCGCTTCGCCGAGCTCGCCGCGCCCTGGTTCGAGACGGCCGAGATCATCGAGCTCCACCACGACAACAAGGTCGACGCGCCGTCGGGCACGGCGATGGCGACCGCGGAGCGCATGGCCGCGGCATCGGGGGATTGGGCCCCGGACCCGACCAGCACCGACACCCTCGAGCACGCGCGCGGAGCCGTCGGGCCGGCCGGCATCCCGATCCACGCGGTCCGGATGCGGGGGATGGTCGCCCACCAGGAGGTGCTGCTCGGCACCACCGGGCAGACGCTGTCGATCCGCCACGACACCTACGACCGAGCCAGCTTCATGCCCGGCGTGCTGCTGGCGGTCAAGAACGTGGCGAAGCGCCCCGGCCTCACCCTCGGCCTCGATCCGATCCTCTTTTCTTCCACGGAGGATCGGGATTCCTGAAGGCTGCGGCTGCGCCGCATGGGGCCCTACGGGCGGGATCCGCAGGCCGTCGTTCGGGTCTGCTACAGCGAGATGCGGGTGACCGGGCTCGTGCCGTGGAGCGCGCAGAGGGTGCGCTTGAGGCCGGCGATGCCGGCCAGCGCGTTGCCGCGGTGGCCGTTGACGAGCGTGCGCTGGACCTCGCCGTCGCCGTGCCAGGCCCGGAGGCAGCCTTGGGGGTCGACGTTGGCCAGGGCCAGGATCGCCCCCGCGCAGCCGATCGCGCCGGCGAGGTGCACGAGCACCGGGCTCCCGGTGTAGACGCCGGCGGACAGCTCGTCGGCCTCGATCATCAGCCGCTCGGCGTCACCCGAGGAGTCCTTGATGCCGGCCACGGGCAGCTCGGGCAGCACGTCGACGGGCACACCCGGGCTCGACGCCTTCGGGTAGTGGTAGGCGAGCACCGGCACGTCGACCGACGTGGCGACCCGCTCGTAGTACGGCCGCGGGTCGGCCGAGCCGGCGGGCGACAGGACGAGCAGCGCGTCGGCGCCGTCGTCCGCGGCCCGCTTCGACAGCAGGACCGCCTGCCGGGTCGACGGGGCGCCGGTGCCGGCCAGCACGGGCACCCGCCCGTCGACCGCGTAGCGGACGGCGAGCAGCAGGTCGCTGCGCTCCTCCCCGTCGAGGGTGGCGGCCTCGCCCGTGGTCCCCGCGACCAGCACGGCCTGCACGCCCTCGTCGACGAGCCGCGCCGCGTGGTCACCGGTGGCCGGTGCGTCGATCTCGCCCTCGTCGTCGAACAGCGTGACGAGCGCGACCCCGACCCCCTCGAAGATCGACCGGTGCGGGAGCATCCCCCGACCCTATCGACGGCCCGTCGGCCGGGTGCCACGCACGCGGCGCCGCGCACCGCTACCGTCGCCGGGATGCAGCGGGCGTCTGTCACCTATGTGCGTCACGCCATGCCGGTGAGCGACGACGGCGTCGAGTCGACCGCGTGGCACCTGTCCGACCAGGCCCGACGGCTGGCCGGTCGCCTGGCGAGCCGGCTCGAGGTCGACGGCGGCATCGGCGCGCTCGTGTCGAGCACGGAGCCGAAGGCGGTGGAGACGGCCGAGGCGATCGCCGCCCACTGGAGCTGCGGGATCACGACCGACGAGCGGCTGCGGGAGGTCCTCCGACCGTGGGTCGGCAACGGCTACCGCGCCGACGCCCACGCGTACCTGCGGGGTGAGGCACCGGACACCTGGGAGACCTACGACGCCGTCGCCGAGCGGGTCGC
>DATFFY010000435.1:0-9412 GCA_035249805.1 Acidimicrobiales bacterium
AGCGCCGCCCCGTGGGCCCTCGCCCCGGCCGGTGCCCCCGCCGCCACCGCGACGACGCTGTCCCGCCGGCGGCGCATCGCCCACATCGACCTGGCCGTGGCGCTCGTCCTGCTGCCGCTGCTGTTCCGGGTCTGGAGCATCGTCCCGGCGCTGGCCGTCGTCCTCGCCACGGCGACGGTGGCCGGGCTCGCCGCGCTGCACTCGACCGACCGCGTCGTCCGCCGAGTCCGGCCCGCGTCCGACTGAGGGCCCCCACACCCGAACTCGCGACGCCGGCGACACGGTTCTGTGTGCCCTGCGTCGCGAGAACGATGGTCGGGCTACGGCTCGAGGCCGTGGCGGAGGCGGTAGCGACGGTCGCCGTAGAGGCGCGTCTCGTAGGCGATCATCGCCGCGAGCAGGACCACCACGGCCGCGAGGAGCGGGAGGGCGTCGACCTCGCCCGTCGCCGGGATCGCAGCGAGGAGGACTCCGGCGACGGCGAACCGCTGCCGGTTGAGGGTGCGGGCGTTGCGCAGGCGCAGCGCGACATGGGCCAGGAGGTACAGCGCGGTGCCGCCGAGCAACGCCGCACGGAACGGGCCGTCGAGCGGGTCGCCGACGTGGTGGATGGTCTGCTCCAGCCCGAGCGCGCTCAGGATGATCCCGGCCACCATCGGCAGGTGGAGGTACGAGTACGAGTCGCGGGCCATCCGGTTGCGGACCCGACCTTCCTCGGCCTGCACGAGCCGTCGCTCGGTCACGAGGGACACCACGTCGAAGTAGGTCCACCACAACCCGGCGGTGAGGCCGACGCCGACGACCAGCGCGGTGATCACGCCGGCGTCCAGGTCCACGTCCGCCGCGACGCCGAGCGCGACGATCGACTCCCCGAGCGCCAGGATGACGACGAGCCCGTGGCGCTCCGCGAAGTGGCGGGGCACGAGTCGCCAGCCGTCGACGCCGACGAAGTACGGGAGCCCCAGGTCGAAGACCAACGCCACGACCCACACGACCAGCTGGCCGCTGTCGTCGAGCCCCGTGCCGGCCAGGAGCAGGCCGCAGGAGATGGAGGTGCTCACCGCGAGGCCCACCACCGAGTGGCGTAGGTCGGGGTGCTCGCGGCTGGCGATGAGGAAGAGCCCGATGTGCGCGGCACGCACCACCGCGTAGGCGACGGCGAAGGTCGTGGCCCGGTCGGCGAACGCATCGGGTACGCAGAGCGCGCACAGCAGCAGGCCCGCCATGGCGCCGATCATCACCAGCCGGACCCCACCCTCCTCGGGGTCGATGACGCTGGTGAGCCAGGCGTAGCCGGTCCACGACCACCACAGCACCGCGAGGACGACCATGCCCTCGAACAGGCCCTCCCAGGACGCGTGCTCGGCCATGAGCCGCGTGCACTGGGTGAACGCCAGCACGAAGACGAGGTCGAAGAACAGCTCGAGGGGCTTGACCGTCTCCCGCTGCCGGAGCTCGGCGCTGATGCGAGGGGTCCGTGCCCGCGCCACCCGCTCAGCCCCGGTGGCTCGCGGGCAGCAGCTCGACGAGCTGACCGTCCGGGTCGCGCAGCATGATCGCCGCGCCCGGGATCTCGGTGTCGGCGAGGATCTCACCGCCGAGCTCCGCCGCCCGGGCCGCACTGGCGAGGATGTCGTCGACGCTGAAGGACAGGTGGGTGAGGCCCGGCTCGGTGAAGCTCCGGTCCCGCTGGGGCGCGTTGCCCTCGCGGTCGAAGTGGAGGAGCTCCAGCACGAAGCCGTCGCGCTCGAGGTAGAGCGCGGTCATCCCGACCGGCACGGGCACCTGGAGCAGCTTGGAGGCCGGCTCGTCCGGGACCTGCAGCTCGTTGCGGACCGTGAAGCCGAGCACCTCCTCGTAGAAGCGGCGCGACCGCTCGAGGTCCCGAACGCAGTGCCCGACGTGGTTGAACCGAGTCACGGGCCGGATGCTACGCAGGGGGGATGGACCTGCGGCGCTCGGACCTCGACCTGCTCGGCCCACTCGTCGCCGAGGACGGGCGGTCCGGCCGGTTCGAGCTGGGCGTGGGCCTGGTCCGTCACGACGGCGCGCTCTACGGCGGCACCGGCCTGGCCATGTCGGTGCTGGCCCTGCAGGCGGCCACCGGTCGAGAGGTGCTGTGGGCGTCGACGCAGTTCGTGTCCTCGCCGCGGCTCGGCGCCTCGATCGAGTGGACCACCGAGGTGCTGGCCTCCGGGAAGCGGTCGTCGCAGGTGGCGGTGCGGGCGACGTCCGGCGGGCAGCTCGTGTGGACGACCATCGGGTCGACCGGCGTGCCGAGCGCCGACGGCCTCACCGCCCGCTTCCAGACCATGCCGGAGGTGAGCGCCCCGGACGCGTCCTCGCCGCGCGACAGCTTCATCAGCGCGGCGAACCCGGACAGCTACACGAACAAGATCGAGCTCTTCGAGGCCGACATCGCGGATTCTGGGGTGGACGCCGCGATCTGGGTGCGGCGGCACGACGCGGGACCGTTCACGCCCGCCGCGATCGCGTTCTCCGCGGACTTCGTGCCGCTCGCGGTCGCCCGCGCCGCCGGCAAGCTCGGGGCCGGCTCCAGCCTCGACAACAGCATGCGCTTCCGGGGCGGGGAGGGTCCGGCGTGGATCCTCCTCGAGCTCGTCGGCGACTTCGCCCACGGCGGCTACGGGCACGGGGTGGTGCGCGTGTGGGGCGAGGACGGCGAGCTGCTGGCCACCGGCAGCCAGACCGCGGCCATGCGCTACCTCTGGGACGAGGGCGACGCCCCCCGCCTGCCCGGCCCCCAGGGGTAACGTCCGCGGCGCTTGGCCACCTCGCTGCCCGCCCTCGACCCGGAGCTCTTCCTCCCCGAGCCCGAGCCCCGCCCGGTCCGCAACACGATCATCTCGGTCGACGACCACCTCGTCGAGCCGCCGGACATGTTCGAGGGCCGCCTCCCGGCCCACCTGCAGGAGCGGGCCCCGAAGGTCGTGACGACGAAGCAGGGTCACGAGGTGTGGGAGTTCGACGGCGAGCGCCACTCGCAGGTCGGCATGAACGCGGTCGCCGGCCGCCGGCCGGAGACCGTGCAGGTCGAGCCCTTCCGGTTCGACCAGATGCGGCCCGGCTGCTGGGACGTCGACGCGCGCATCCGCGACATGGACCTCAACGGGGTCTGGGCGTCGCTGAGCTTCCCGTCGATGATCACCGGCTTCTGCGGCCGGGTGTACTCGCAGTGCTCCGATCCCGAGCTCGGCCTCGCGGTGACGCGGGCCTGGAACGACTGGATGCACGACGCCTGGTGGTCACCCCACAAGGACCGCATCATCCCGATGGGGATCACCTGGCTCTCCGACCCGGAGCTGGGCGCGGCCGAGATCCGTCGCAACGCCGACCGCGGCTTCCGCACGGTGACCCTGCCCGAGCGCCCCCACCTCATCGGCTACCCGTCGATCTTCACCGACTACTGGGAGCCGATCTTGCGGGCCTGCGCGGACACGGACACCGTCGTGAGCCTCCACGTCGGCTCGTCCGGCATGGGCGACCTCGTGCCGGGCTCCGAGCACGTCGTGATGCCGCTGATGGCCACGCTGTTCGGCCAGCTGTCGCTGACCGCCTGCACCGAGTGGCTCTGGTCGGGGCACACCGTGCGGATCCCCGGGCTCAAGGTCTCGATGGCCGAGGGCGGCATCGGGTGGGTGGCGATGCTGCTCGACCGCCTCGACAACATCGTCGACCGCTCGGGCTACGGCCTCGGGTGGAAGGAGCGGCCCGCCGACGTGCTGCGCCGCGACTTCTGGTTCTGCACGATCGACGATCCCTCGACGATCGACACCCGCCACGCCATCGGGGTCGACCACATCATGGTCGAGGTCGACTACCCGCACGGTGACTCGACGTGGCCCGACACCCAGGCCGTGATCGACGCGGCCTGGGGCCACCTGCCCGCGGCGGAGCGGCGGGCGATGTGCTGCGAGAACGCGGCCCGCCTGTTCCGCCACCCCCTCCCGGCGGAGGTGCTCCCGGCCTGACCCGTTCAGCTCGGGGGGCCGAGGATGTAGCGGCCGTCGGCGGGGTGGTGGTACCACCCGCCCCCGGCGGCGGTCCCCCCGTCGACGTGCAGCAGCGCGCCGGTCACGTAGCTCGACAGCTCCGACGCCAGGAAGACGGCGGCGCCGGCCATCTCGTCGACGTGGCCGACGCGCCCCATCGGGACCATCGCGTCGAACCCCTCGGCGACATCCGTCTGGGCGACGGCGGCGAGGCCCTCGGTCCAGGTGACGTCGGGGGCGAGCACGTTGACCCGGATGCCGTGCGGAGCCAGCTCCAGGGCGGCCGTCTTGGTCAGGTTCACGACCCCGGCCTTGGCCGCCGCGTACGCGGCGTACCCGGGCGCGGCGCGGGTGCCCTCGATGGAGGTGATGTTGACGATGCTGCCGCCGACGGCCGCGGTGACCATCGCCCGCGCCACCCGCTGCGTGCAGAGGAGCAGGTGCGAGAGGTTGGACCGGATGAGCGCGTCCCAGCCGTTCACGCTCGTGTCGAGCAGGGGCGACGAGAACACCCCGCCGGCGTTGTTCACGAGGATGGTCGGCGTGCCCAGCTCCGCGATCGTCGCGGCCAACGCGGCGTCGACCTGGTCGGGGTCGCGCACGTCGGTGGGGCAGGCCAGGCCGGCGACCTCCGCCGCGGCGGCGGCGCCCGTGTCGGCGTCCCGCTCCCAGATCGCCACCTTGGCGCCGTAGGCGGCGAAGCCGTTCGCGATCCCGCGCCCGATCCCCGAGCCGCCCCCGGTGACGACCGCGACCCGGTCCGTGAGGAGCGCGGCGTCGCGGGACAGGACCATCGGAGCAGGGTAGGTCGGGCGACCACGCCGAGCGGCCCGTCACTGCGACGCGATGGCCTCGAGGGCCTCGATGCCGGGGTCGACGGCGGGCTCGCCGGCCACGTCGACGTCGACGCGGTGGAGCGGGAACGTGCACGCGAACCGACCGCGGTAGTCGTCGTCGGCGGGGGAGAAGTCGGAGGTCCACCCCGCGGTGAGGCCGATGCCCGTGAGCGAGAAGCGACTCCACACGGTGCGCTCGACCGCGCCCCGGCCGACGACCTCGTCGTCGACGAGCAGCTCGACGGTGGGCGGCACGAAGCGCATGGCCAGCGTGTGGTCGCCGGGGGCGAGCCGGCCGTCCGGCGCCACCAGCGCCTCGACGCGGTAGGTCCGCCAGCCGGCCAGGTTGTGCACGTAGACGAGGCGGCCGTCGCGGAGGAGGTGGAACGACCAGCCGCCGAGGACCGAGCCCTGCACCACGAGCGCGCCCTCGAGCACGTCGGCGCCGTCGGGGATCGTGACGTGGGCCGTGACGGTGTGCGGACGGCCTCGCACGTTGACGGACACGGCCTCGGGCACGGCGGCCCGGCCGGGCCAGTACGTGTACCGCTTCCGCTCGCGCACGGTCGACGGCCGCCCGAAGACCATCTCGGAGAACGGCCGGTTGTCGAGGGGCAGGACCTGGTGGCGCTCGGCCTCCTCCCACCACCGGTCGATCATGGCCGCGAGGCGGTCGGGCTCCGCGGCGGCGAGGTCGTGGCACTCGCTCGGGTCGGCCCGCAGGTCGTAGAGCTCCCACACCGCCGCGTCGAGACGGGGCTCGTCGGCCTGGATCTCCTGGTACGTGACCGCCTTCCAGCCCTGGTCGTAGAGGGCACGGCAGCCGAGCATCTCGTAGTACTGCGTGGGGTGGACCTCCGGCGCGTCGGCCGCGGCGAAGGTCGGGGCGAAGCTCACGCCGTCGACGGGCCGCTGCTCGACGCCGGCCACCACCGCGGGGACGGGGACGCCGATGACGTCGAGGACGGTCGGGAGCACGTCGATCGCGTGCACGTACTGGGAGCGCACCTCGCCCCGGGCCGCGATCCCCTCCGGCCAGTGCACGATGAGGGGGTCGGCCACGCCGCCCTCGTGGGTCTCCCGCTTCCAGCGGCGGAACGGCGTGTTGCCGGCCACCGTCCAGCCCCACGGGTAGTTGTTGTGGATGCGGGGGCCGCCGATCTCGTCGAGGCGCTCGTCGGCCTCCTCGACCGTGCGGGGGAGCACGTTCCAGGCGCGCGCGTCGTTGAGCGACCCGACCGGACCGCCTTCGGAGGACGCGCCGTTGTCCGAGAGGACCATCGTCAGCGTGCGGTCGAGCTCGCCGAGGTCCCGCAGCCGCGCGAACAGGCGACCGAGCTGGTCGTCGGTGTGCGAGAGGTAGGCGGCGAACGCCTCCATGTAGCGGGCGTAGACGCGCCGCTCCGTCCCGCTCAACGAGCTCCACGCCGGCACCCAGTCCGGCCGCGGCGACAGCTCGGTGTGGGCCGGCAGCAGGCCCTCGGCCTGCTGCTTGGCGAGGGCGACCTCGCGCCACTCGTCCCACCCGCGGTCGAAGCGGCCGCGGTAGCGCTCCAGCCACTCCGCCGGCGCCTGGTGGGGCGAGTGGCACGCGCCGGTGGCCAGGTACAGGAGCCACGGCTTGTCGACGTCGACGTTGCGCAGGTCCTCGAGCTGCTCGATGGCGCGGTCGACGAGGTCGGCGGTCAGGTGGTACCCGTCGTCGTAGCCGGCGGGGGGCTCGACGAGGTGGTTGTCGTGCACGAGCGCGGGCACGAACTGGTGGGTCTCGCCGGGGAAGAAGCCGTAGAAGCGCTCGAACCCGCGGCCGAGGGGCCACCGATCGCGCCGCGCGGCGAGGTGGCACTCCTCCTCCGGGGTGAGGTGCCACTTGCCGACCGCGTACGCGGCGTAGCCGTGCGGCGTGAGCATGGCGGGGAGGAACGCGCACGACGGCGGGATGCGGGCGTCGTAGCCGGGGAACCCCATCGCCAGGTCGGTGATGCGGCCCATCCCCGCGGCGTGGTGGTTGCGCCCGGTGAGCAGGCAGGCGCGGGTGGGCGAGCAGAGGGCGGTGGTGTGGAAGCCGGCGTAGCGGAGGCCGCCGGCGGCCAGCGCGTCGAGGTGGGGCGTGTCGATGTCGGAGCCGAAGCAGCCCAGCTGCGCGAAGCCCACGTCGTCGAGCACGACGAGGAGCACGTTCGGCGCCCCCGCCGGCGGCGCCGGCTCCTCCGGCCACCACGGTGTCGCGTCCCAGTGGTAGCGCCCGATCGTCCCCTTGAACTCCCCCGGCTCCATGCCGGCAGCATGCCCGACCCCGGGCGAACTGGGGCGGGAAGTGCCGCGATCGCGCGGCTCTTCGCACCCCAGTTCGCAGAAAGAAGGGGGGTGGGAGGGGGGAACTCAGGCGCGCGCGATGACCTGCTCGCCGTAGCGCTGCAGCGTCTCGACGGCGTGCTCGACGGCGTCGCCCGGCAGGCCCACCTGCACCCAGGTGACCCCGATGCCGGCCAGCGCGGCGAGGCCCTCGAGGTGGGCGTCGGCGTCGAAGGCGTCGGTGGCCGGGTCGCCGCCGGCGCCGTTCGAGAAGGTCACGTCGACGGAGCCCGGGTCGCGTCCGTTGGCCTCGAGCCGGCGGCGCAGGTCGGCCAGGAGGACGGCGAGGTCGTCCGGGGTCTCGAGCTCGCTCGTGCGGGCCGTCTTGGCCACGATGGCGGGGGCGGGGAACGGCGCCCAGCCGTCGCCCTTGTCGGCCACGCGCTGGCGGGCGCGCCCGCTGTTGCCGCCGATCCAGATGGGCGGGTGGGGCTGGGTCACCGGTCGCGGGTGGGCGGTGACGCCGCGGGCGCTGAAGTGCCGACCCTCGAGGGTCACGTCGTCGGACGTCCAGATCGCCTTCAGCACGTCGAGGGCCTCGTCGAACAGCTCGTTGCGCTCGGCGTGGTCCACCCCCAGCGCCGCGAACTCGCTCTTCAGGTAGCCGGCGCCGACGGCGAGGGTGAAGCGGCCGCCGGACAGCAGGTCGAGCGTCGCGCCGGCCTTCGCGACCACGAAGGGGTTGCGGTACGGCAGGACGACGATGTTCGGGATGAGCCGCAGCCGCTCCGTGGCCGCGGCGGCGTAGGCCATGGCCACGAACGGGTCGAGCGCGTCGTGGCCGCCGCCCGCGAGCCAGCGCTGCGAGGGCGCGGGGTGGTCGGTGAACCCGAACCCGGAGAACCCGGCCGCCTCGGCCGCCTGCGCGACGCGGACGATGCCCGCCCCCGACACGAGGTCGGGGTGGTACGGGTGCGTGACCAGCGGGTGGGTGACGGCGAACCTCATGTGAGCAGCCCCTCGCGGCCGGCGTCGGCGAACGCGCGGCGCAGGTCCGCGACATCCTGGTCGGTCAGCGGGCGGTACGGGTCGCCGGGCGCCGGCCGCCACCACACGGGGTCGGAGGTCTCCCAGCGCTCGGCCCGCAGGGGCTTGCGGTCCACCTTCTCGGTGGCGGTCAGCGGGATGGCGTCGACGACCCGCACGAACCGCGGCGCCCACTTGGTGCCGAGGTCGGGCTGCTGACCGAGGAAGGCGGCGAGCGCCTCGGGGTGGAACGGGGCGCCGGGCTCGAGCTCGAGCGCCGCCATCACCTGGTCGCCGGTGCGGGGGTCGGGCACCGGGTAGACCACGACGGCGCGGACCCCCGGGAGGCGGGCGAGCACGCGCTCGACCGCGCCGGCGGCGAAGTTCTCCCCGTCCACCCGGAGCCAGTCGGACGACCGGCCTGCGAAGTAGAAGGTGCCCTCCTCGTCCCGGTACCCGAGGTCGCCGGTCCAGTACCAGCCGTCGCGGCCGCGCTCGGCGTCGGCCTCGGGGTTGGCGTAGTACCCCTCGAACGACGACAGGCCGTCGCGCCCCACGATCTCGCCGATGGCCTCCTCGGCGTTGAGGAGACGCCGGTCTGCGCCGAACCGGGCCGGGGGGCACTCGGCCCCCGTCGCCGGATCCAGGACGACGACGTCGACGCCCTCCTGCGGCCGGCCGAGCGCCTCGGGCGGCATGCCGCCGTACGGTTGGATCACGACGCCGCCCTCGCTGGAGCTGTAGCCCTCGACGACGAGGCACCCGAACCGGCGCCGGAACTCCTTGCGGTCGCGCGGCGACGCCTCGGACCCGAGGCACCACACCAGCGCGTTGTCCGCGTCCTCCGGCGTCGGGGGCTGGGCGAGGACGTACGACAGCGCCCGGCCGACGTAGTTGAAGTACGTGCACCGGTGGCGGCGCACGTCGTCGAGGAACGCGGACGCGGAGAACCGGCGGCGCAGCACCACGGACGCGCCGGCCACGATCGCGGGGAAGAGGTTGGCGAGGAGCGCGTTGCCGTGGAACAGCGGCATGGCGCAGTACGTGACGTCGGTGGGTGAGAACCCCAGCGCCGAGGTCGTCGCCGTCCGGGCGGCCCGCCCCTGGGTCATGCGCACCGCCTTGGGCGCGCCCGTCGAGCCCGACGTGAACAGGAGCAGGTACAGCGCGTCCGGTGGCGGCAGGTCCGCCGGCGGCGGGGTGCCGCGGCGGACGTCGACGAGGGCGGCCCACGCCGGGTCG
>DATFFY010000436.1:0-7354 GCA_035249805.1 Acidimicrobiales bacterium
GCCCGGACCGTGGCGGCGAGGGTCACCGCGGCTCGGGCACCAGGTCGGGCTGCAGGCGCTCCAGGGCGCGCGTGCGGTAGCCCTCGGGGATGCTGACGGCGCGGCGGTTGCGGACATCGAACGCGACGCCCACGAACTCGAAGGCGGTGAGCAGCCCGCCGGAGGTGAGGTCGTACGCCCACTGGACCCGGTGCATCGCCTTGTCGGCGAGCGCGACCAGCGCGCCGAAGCTCTGGATGCGGTCACCGGCGCGGGGCAGGTCGCCCATCTGCACGCGGGTCTCCATCGTGGCCCACCCCATCAGCACGCCCTCGGACGTCTCGACGAGCATCTCGTCCGGGTCGGGCGCGACCTGCTCCCCGCCCCAGGTCAGCATCGGCGCCAGCTCGACGCGGAACACGCCTCGCTCGTCGCACTCCTCCGGGGTGACCTGGCGGGGCTTGCGCATGGCGAGCCCGCGCTCGAGCAGCAGCTCCAGGGACGGGGCGACGGCGAGCAGGTCGGTGTCGAGCGACAGGGTGCGGGCGAGGGCGTAGTCGGGCTGGCCGATCGCGCCGGCCAGCGCGGCTGCGGCGACGTCCTCGGAGAGCGGGAGCCGCCGGCCGTCCGCGTCGACCGGGCTGAGCCCGTGGACGAAGGTGGCGGCGAGGTCGTCCGTGTCCGAGTTCCGCAGCTCGTGGTGGATCCGGAGCCCGCGGGCATCGGCGGTGAGGACGGCGCTGCGCACCTCGAGCCGGGACCCGAGCAGCTGCTCGTGGACGTGGCGCGTGTAGGTGTCGTGGACCACGTGGGGCCGGTCGCCCCACGCCGGCAGGTCGGCCAGGAAGGCCCGCACCCCGGCGTGGGCGTTGACCGCGTAGTAGCGCACGTTCATGTGCCCGAGGTGGTCGATCTGGTCCTCGGTGACCGTGCTCGTGTGCGTGGTCCGGAGCATCGTCGGACGGTACGCGACCGCGATCGCGGCCTTCTAATCCATCTACTCCATGTCGAGCATGCGACGGGCGTTGCCTCGCATGATCTTCTCCACCACGTCGGGCGCCACGCCCTCCATGAGCTTGGTGGCGATCTCCTTCGTGTCGGGCCACGTCGAGTCCGTGTGCGGGTAGTCGGTCTCGAAGGTGATGTTGTCCACGCCCACCTTGTCGAGCGAGTCGATGCCGTGCTGGTCCTTGAAGAAGCAGCCGTAGATCTGCCGGTAGTAGTAGGTGGATGGCGGCTCGGGCACGAGGTCGGCCACGCCGCCCCACGCCCGGTGGTCCTCCCAGACCTGGTCGGCCCGCTCGAGGATGTAGGGGATCCAGCCGATCTGGCCCTCGCTGTACGCCAGCTTCAGCTGGGGGAACTGCACGAGCTTGCCGGAGAACAGCCAGTCGCTCATCGACGCCATGGCGTTGTTGAAGCTGAGCGTCGCCGCCACCGCGACGGGTGCGTCGGGCGAGGTGGCCGGCATCCGCGACGACGACCCGATGTGCATGCAGATCGTGGTGCGGGTGTCCTGGCAGGCGGCGATGAAGGGGTCCCACTCGCCCGAGTGGATCGACGGGAGCCCGAGGTGCGGCGGGATCTCGCTGAAGCAGACCGCTCGGGCGCCCCGCTCGGCGTTGCGGCGCACCTCGGCGGCGGCCAGCTCGGCGTCCCACAGCGGCACGATCGGGAGCGGCAGGAGGGCGCCGTCGGAGTCGCCGCACCACTCCTCGACCATCCAGTCGTTGTACGCGAGGACGCAGGCCAGCGCGAGCTCGCGGTCCTTGGCCTCGGTGAAGGTCTGGCCGCAGAAGCGCGGGAACGTCGGGAAGCACAGCGACGCCTCGACGTGGTTCATCGTCATGTCGTCGATGCGGGCCTTCGGCTCGTAGCAGCCGGGCCGCATCTCGTCATAGGTGATGGGTGACATCGTCATGTCGTCGCGGTCGAACCCGACGGCGGCCACGTGCCGCTTGTGGATGTAGACGAGGTCCTCGTACACCCAGCAGTCGGCCTGCGGCCCCTCGGGGTCGAAGGTCTGCTCGTACTGGCCGCCCCCGATGTGCTTCATGTGCCCGATGCCGCGGCGCTCGACGCGCGGCCCCCGGTCCCGGAAGCGCTCGGGCAGCCAGGTCTCCCAGACGTGCGGCGGCTCGACGACGTGGTCGTCGACGCTGACGATCGTGGGGAGGTCGGTCATGGGGGCTCCAGGCGCGAAATCTGACGGTGTGTCAGGAACTGTAGCCGCGGCGCCTCCGGACCCCTTGACAGAATTCTTGAATAGGGTTCAAATATCTGGGTGGAGCAGACGACCGCCGTCCCGAGCGGCAAGCGGGCCCGCAACCGCCTCGCCCGGCACAGCGACTACCTCCAGACGGCGCTGCGCATCGCGACGGAGCACGGGCTCGAGGCGCTGACGATGCAGCGGCTGGCCGACGAGGTCGACGCCGCCATCGGCACCGTCTACACGTACTTCCCGTCCAAGGGCGCGCTGCTGGCCGAGGTCCAGCGCGAGGCGGTGGACCGGATCCTCGGGAGCTACCTCCTGCTGCGGCCCGACGTCGAGGCCCGGGTGGCGGACAGCGATCCGACCGTGGCCGCGCTCACCCATCTGGTCGCCTTCGGCCGGTTCTGGATCGACAGCCTCGACACCTACCCCCAGGAGCAGCACCTGCTCCAGCAGCTGATGAACGACACCCGGCGGGTCGTGCCCGACGACGAGCTGGGCCGCGTCCTGCCGGCCATCCTCCGGCTCGTGGACCTCGGCCGCGAGCGGTTCGAGGCGGCCACCGCGACCGGCGCGCTGACCGACGGGGACCCGATGGACCGCACCATCACGCTGGCCGCCGCGCTGTCCGGCGTGCTGGGCGTGAGCAAGCTCGACCGCTGGGACGTCGACCTCCTCGACGGTCGTCGCCTCGCGCGCGCCCTGGTCGACGACCTGCTGCGGGGCTGGGGCGCGAGCTCCGACGGCCTCGCCGCCGCCCACGTCGTCCTCGACGCGATCGCCCGCCAGCACCCGCTGGCCCGCCCCCTTCCCGACCGGGAGACGTGATGACTGCCGACGCCCTCACCACCGTCCTCGCCGGCGCTGCGCTCGTCGCCGCCGGTGCCCTCGCCTGGACCCTCGGCGAGTACCTGATGCACCGCTTCGCCATGCACGCCCTGCAGGGCCGGGGCATGGCGTCGCGCGAGCACCTCACGCACCACGCGGTGTACGACTCGGTGCTCGAGAAGTGGTGGTTCGCCTGGATGGGCGTGGTCGGCGTCGGCCTCGCGCTCGGCGTCAACACCTCGTTCGTCATGGGGAGCGTCGGGTGGTGCCTCGGCGTCGGCTGGGTCGGCGGCTACGGCTTCTACGACTGGCTCCACTTCCGG
Source organism: Acidimicrobiales bacterium (assembly GCA_035249805.1). Taxonomy (GTDB): domain Bacteria; phylum Actinomycetota; class Acidimicrobiia; order Acidimicrobiales; family VFJN01; genus VFJN01. The sequence continues at coordinate 3,343 of DATFFY010000436.1, forward strand.
GCCCACCGCCGCGAGATCCGCCGTCCCGACTCGTTGGCGGGGACCTACGAGCGCTTCGTCCGCCGCCACCACTTCCACCACCACTTCGGCCATCCGACGGCGAACCACGGCGTCACGACGCCGGTGTGGGACCTCGTGTTCGGCACGTTCGAGCGGGTCGACGGACCGGTGCGCGTGCCCCGCCGCCTGGCGATGCGCTGGCTCGTCGACGACGACGGCGAGCTGCGCCCCGAGCACGCGGACGACTGGGTGCTGGTGGGCCGCCGGCTCGTCGCCGGCGAGGACCCCCGCCAGGACGAGATCGACCGGGCCCGCGCCTTCGCCAACCTCGCGCCCACCCCATAGGCGTTCTCGCGACGCCTCGTACACAGCTTCGTACACGGGCCGTCGCGAGTTCGGTTTACGCTCCGGCGGATGCCGATCGACCTGGCCGCGATCCTCGACCCGGCGCACACCGCGATCGTCACGTCGGAGGTGCAGAACGGGGTGGTGGGCGAGCCGTCGGCGCTCCCCGCGCTGGCCGACGCGGCCCGCGCCGAGATGCTCCCGAACCTGGCCCGGCTCCTGCCGGTGGCCCGCGCCGCCGGCGTGCAGGTCGTGCACTGCACGGCGTACCGCCGCAGCGACGGCAAGGGCGCGAACCGCAACGCCCGCCTGTTCGCCGGGGTGAGGAAGTCGCCCGTCGGCCTCACGCCCGGCACGTCGGCCGTGTCGCTCCTGCCGGAGCTCGGGCCGGAGCCGGAGGACCTCGTCCTCACCCGCACCCACGGGCTCAACCCGATGGGCGGCACCGACCTCGATCCCGTGCTCCGCAACCTCGGCGTTCGCACGATCGTCCCGACCGGGGTGTCGGTGAACGTCGCGATCACGAACCTCGTGATGGACGCGGTGAACGCGGGCTACGACGTCGTGCTGCCGCGGGACGCGGTGGCCGGGCTGCCCAAGGACTACGCCGACGCGATGATCGACAACACGCTCGCCCTGCTCGCCACGATCGTCACCACCGACGACCTCGTCGCAGCCTGGGCCTGAGTCGTGCCGGGACAGCAGCACATGAGCGAGCTTGCGAGCGAATCGATGACACAGGCATCCCGGCGCCGTGAGGCGCCGCCGTCGGGGGCGCACCGATGAGCGACTCCGGGGCCAACCCCCCGACCGGGGTGCGGGGGGATCTGGAGTGGGCGTCCATCCCGGCCCTGGCCCGCTCGGCGGCCGAGCGGTTCGGCGACAAGGAGGCCGTCGTCGACGGCGAGGCCCGCCTCTCGTTCGTGGAGCTCGCGGCGCAGGCGGCGCGCGTCGGCCGGGCCTTCATCGCATCGGGGATCGAGCCCGGGGACCGGGTGGCGATCTGGTCGCCGAACATCCACGAGTGGATCGTCGCCCTGCTCGGGCTGCAATCGGCCGGGGCCGTCCTCGTGCCGATCAACACGCGCTACAAGGGCGCCGAGGCGGCGTACCTGCTGCAGGCCAGCCGGGCCAAGGCGCTGGTCACGGTCAACGGCTTCCTGGGCAACGAGTACCTGGCCATGCTCGAGGGCCACGACCTGCCCCACCTCGAGCACCGGATCGTCCTCCGGGGCGAGGTGCCCGCGGGCGCGGTCGCCGCGGGTGAGTTCGCCGACCGCGGCGAGTCGGTGCCCGAGTCCGAGCTCGACGCGAGGGTCGCGGCCCTCACGGGGGACGACGTCGCCGACATCATCTTCACGTCCGGCACGACGGGAAACCCCAAGGGCGTCGTGTGCACGCACGCGCAGACGCTGCGCGGCTTCGCCGACTGGGCCGCGATCGTGGGCCTGCGGTCCGATGACCGGTACCTCGTCATCAACCCGTTCTTCCACTCGTTCGGGTACAAGGCCGGCATCGTCGCCTGCCTCACCGTCGGCGCGATGCTCGTCCCGCAGGCCGTGTTCGACATCCCCGAGGCCGCCGCCAACGTGGCCCGGCACCAGATCACCGCGCTGCCGGGGCCGCCGGCCATCTACCAGACGTTCCTCAACCACCCGGACCTGGATCGCTCGCAGCTCGCGTCGTTGCGCCTCGCGGTCACGGGCGCGGCGCCGGTGCCCGTCGAGCTGCTCCAGCGCATGGAGCACGAGCTCGGCTTCGAGACCGTCGTCACCGCCTACGGCCTCACGGAGACCTGCGGCATCGTCTCGGTCTGCCGGCCGGACGACCCGCCGGAGACGATCTCGGCCTCGTCCGGTCGGGCCATCCCCGGGGTCGAGGTGCGGGTCGTGGACGACGACGGCCGGGACCTGCCCCGCGGCGAGCCCGGTGAGATCGTCGTGCGGGGCTACAACGTCATGCAGGGCTACTTCGAGGACGCCGAGCGCACCGCCGAGACGATCGACCCGGACGGCTGGCTGCACACCGGCGACATCGGGACGATGGACGCCGACGGCTACCTCGCCATCACCGACCGGAAGAAGGACATGTTCATCGTCGGCGGGTTCAACGCGTACCCGGCGGAGATCGAGAACCTGCTGCTCGCCCACCCGGACCTCGCGCAGGTGGCCGTGGTCGGGATCCCCGACGAGCGCATGGGCGAGGTGGGCGTCGCGTTCGCCGTCCCCACGGCCGGGACGTCCCCGGATCCCGACGAGATCGTCGCGTGGGCCAAGGACCAGATGGCCAACTACAAGGTGCCCCGCAAGGTCGTCCTCCTCGACGCGCTGCCGATGAACGCCTCGAACAAGGTCCTCAAGTACCTGCTCCGCGACCAGGCCATCTCCTGACGGTCCGTCAGATCACGGGTAGCCTCAGGGCCGTGGCCGATGTGACCCCGCTGCACGACGCGGACGCCCTGCGGGCGGCCGACGGGCGGGTGCCCGGTCGGCGGGGGCTGGCCACCCGTCAGCGCCTGCTCGACTGCACCCGGGAGATGCTGACCACGACGTCGTACCGCGACGTGAAGGTGATCGACATCGCCCGCGAGGCCGGCACCTCGCCGGCGACCTTCTACCAGTACTTCGCCGACGTCGAGGCGGCCATCCTGGTGCTCGCCGAGGAGATGGCCCAGGAGGGCCAGCACCTCACGGACATCATCACCGGCGGCTCGTGGAAGGGCCGGGGTGCGTACGACACCGCGCTCGCGCTCGTCGACGGGCTCCTGCGCTTCTGGGACGAGCACCGGCCCGTGCTGCGCGTGATGGACCTCGCCACCGACGAGGGCGACGGGCGCTTCCAGAAGATCCGCGTCCGCCTGCTCAACGACATCACCAACGCGCTGGCCGAGGTGGCCCGGTCCGCACGGACCGACGGACGGCTCCCCAAGGGCCTCGACCCCATGGCCGCCGCGGGCACGCTCGTCGCGATGCTCGCCCACACCGCGGCCCATCAGTACGGCTTCGAGTTCTGGGGCATCCGCACCGCGGCCCTGCGCGACGCCATGGCCCGCCAGGTGTCCTGGGGCGTCACCGGCATCAAGCCACCAGGGTGAAGCTCGGCCTGCTGCCGCCGTACCGCCTCGGCGTCACGGCGGACCCGGCGTGGATGGGCGCGTTCGCGCACCACGCCGACACCGTCGGCTTCGAGTCGCTGCTCACCGTCGAGCACGTCGTGGTGCCCGTCGGCTACGAGAGCACCTACCCGTACAGCGAGACGGGCCGGATGCCGCTCCCGGACGACTGCCCCATCCCGGACCCGCTCGACCTCCTGGCCTGGATCGCGGCGCGGACCGAGCGGATCCGCCTCGGCACCGGCATCCTCGTGCTCCCCGAGCACCACCCCCTGCAGCTGGCCAAGCGGGTCGCGACGATCGACCGGCTCTCCGGCGGCCGGGCGTTCCTCGGGGTCGGTGTGGGGTGGCTTCGCGAGGAGCTCGCCGCCGTCGACGTGGACCCGGCCACCCGTGGCGCCCGCACCGACGAGGGCATCGAGGCCCTGCGGGCGGTGTGGAGCCAGGAGGAGGTCTCCTTCGAGGGCACCTTCGCGTCGTTCCACCGCGTGCGCAGCGAGCCGAAGCCGGTGCAGGCCCGCGTGCCGATCCTCGTGGGCGGGCACAGCGCGTCCG
>DATFFY010000437.1:0-2168 GCA_035249805.1 Acidimicrobiales bacterium
CTGCGCTCGGGCACCTTCCGCGTCGCGGCGGCGGTGTGGGGGGTCGCCGCGATCGTGTTCCTCGCCGGCAGCCGGCACCTGCTGACCCGCGGCGTGCCCGCCGTCGGGGAGCTCGTGCCGTTCACGAGCGGACCCGTCGACCTGCTGCGCGAGTGGGCCAGCGGGTGGCGGTCGGCCGGGCTCGGGTCCGAGGCACCGAACCCGACGCTCTTCGGGGCCGTCGGTCTGCTGGGCGGCGTGCTCGGCGGGACGATGGGCCTGCTCAGGACGCTGCTCACCGTCGGGCTCATCCCCCTCGGCGCGTTCGGCGCGTACCGGCTCGCCCGGCCCGTCGGCTCCCGCTACGCGCAGATCGCGGCGCTGCTCGTCTACGTGGCCCTGCCCGTCCCGTACAACGCCCTGGCCGAGGGTCGTTGGGGCGTCCTCGCCCTCTACGCCGCGGCGCCCGTCCTGCTGAGCCAGCTGGCGCTCGCCAGCCGGCTCGCCCCGTTCGGCTCCATCGAGGGCGCGGCGTGGCCACGGCTGCGGCCTCGGACGACCCGCCAGCTCGTGCTGTCCGTCGGCCTCGTCACGGCCGCGGTCGCCACGGTCCTGCCGGTGGTGGTCGCGATCGTGCCCGCCATGGCGGCCGCGATCATGCTGGGCTCCTTCCTCGCCTACCGGACGCGCGGCACGACCCGGATCCTCGGCGTGGCCTTCGGTGGCGCTGCCCTCGCCGTCGCGCTGCACCTCCCCTGGAGCATCGACTTCCTCCTGCCGGGCACCACGCTCTCCGCGTTCACCGGCGTCGAGGCCCCGGCCCACGGGGCCGACCTCGCCGAGCTGCTGCGGTTCCAGCTCGGACCGATCGGCGGGGCGCCGCTCGGGTGGGCGTTCGTGGTGGCTGCGGCGCTCCCGCTGCTGGTGGGCCAGGCGGAGCGCCACGCGTGGGCCGTGCGCGGGTGGACGCTCGCGGTCGTCTCCTGGGGCGTCGCGTGGCTGTCCCAGCGCGGCGATCTGCCCGTCGCGCTGCCGCCGCCGGACGTCCTCGTGGTACCGGCGGCCGCCGGGCTCACGCTCGCGACCGCGATGGGCGTCGCCGCGTTCCAGGTCGACCTGCCCGGGTACCGCTTCGGCTGGCGGCAGATCGCGTCGGGCGTCGCCGCTGCCGCGCTGGGCCTGGCCACCCTCCCGATCCTCGGCGCCGCGTTCGACGGTCGCTGGGAGATGCCCGCCGGCTCGCACAACCGGGCACTGGCGTTCATCGACACCGAGCACGAGGAGATGGACTTCCGCGTCCTGTGGCTCGGCGACCCGACGGCCCTGCCGCTGGGCTCGTGGGAGCTGGCCGACGGTCTCGCCTACGGCACCACCGACCAGGGCACGCCCCGCCTCGAGGACCTGCTCGTCGGGTCCGACGACGGCCGCACCGGCCTGCTGGCCGACGCGGTGGACCTGGCCCGCACCGGCCAGACCGCTCGCCTGGGTCGGCTGCTCGCGCCGATGGGCGTCCGGTACGTCGTGGTGGCCGAGCGGGTCGCGCCGGCCCCGTTCGCGACGGAGACCCGCCCGACACCCCGCGGGTTCACAGCGACCCTCGACGCGCAGCTGGACCTGGAACCCCTCGACGTGCCCGCCGGCCTGCGCGTGTACCGGAACCAGGCCTTCTTCCCCGTGCGCGCCGCCGCGCCGCTGGAGGAGCCCCCGCCGACGGAGGGCGGCATCGCGAGCGCGACGGAGCTCGACCTGGCCGACCTGCCAGCGGTCCTCCCCGAGGAGGACGGCCGCCTGACCTGGAAGGGTCGGGTGACGCCCGAGTCCTACGTCCTGTTGTCGGCCTCGCACTCCGGCAAGTGGCGGCTGGAGGTCGACGGCGCATCGGCCGAGCTCGAGAAGCCCTTCGGCTGGTCGATGGGGTTCCCGGTCACCGAGGGGGGCGACGCGACGCTGCGCTTCCGCACCCCGCCGCTGCGCTACGCCCTCCTCGCCGCCCAGGTGCTCGCCTGGTTGCTCGCCCTCCGGGCCGCCGTGCGGCTGCGCCTCACCCCGCCGGAACGGCGTGACGTCCCCGTGGCGGTGGACTGGTGACGGGCGAGGGCCGCAGGTCGGCGCGCCTCAGCGCGCTCGTGGTGCTGGCCGGCGCCATCGCGGCCGGTCTGGTGGTGGATGCCGCCGACGACGACGCCGCC
>DATFFY010000438.1:0-3599 GCA_035249805.1 Acidimicrobiales bacterium
CCCAGCCGGGCCAGCGAGCGCGGAGGTCGGCCCGCGCCTGCCACACCCGCGCGGCGTCCTCGGCCGTGATGGGCGACTCGCGCACCTCGCCGTCGACCGCGATCCACGGCGTCCAGCGGGCGCCGTCCCAGTACCGCGACCACGAGCGGTCGCCCGGGTCGCGGTACCAGCCCTCGGGTGCGCCGGCCGTCGTGCTCACCCGGCGATCATGCCCCCTAGAGTCGGAACGTGGAGCAGCGACGGGGTCGAGGCCGACCGTCGGTCGGCGAGCCGATGCTCTCGACCGAGCACCTGCTCGACGCCGCGCTCGAGGCGTTCGCCGAGCGCGGCTACGACGGCACCTCCGTGCGCGAGATCGCACGAAAGCTCGGCGTCAGCCACAACCTGATCCCCCAGCGCATCGGCTCGAAGGAGGAGCTCTGGCGCCGGGCCGTGGACCAGGGCTTCGGTCGCCTGACGCTCGAGCTCATCACCGCGCTGGAGACGGACCCCCAGGACGACGTCGACCGCCTCCGGGCCGTCGTGGCGAAGTTCATCGAGGCCAACGCCCGCCGACCCTCCCTGGTGCGGATCATCTCGAAGGAGGCGGTGGTCGCCGGCCCCCGCTTCGACTACCTGTTCGACAACTACATCGACCCCGTCCGGGTGATGGGCTCCGAGCTGCTGGCCGGGCTGCGCAAGGCCGGCCGGCTGCGCACGGACTCCGTGGCCCTCGTCTACTTCTTCATGACGCACGGCGCGGGCGGGGCCGTCGCGTACCCCGCCCTGGCCCAGCGGTTCGGCAGCAACGTCGACCCCGACGACCCCGAGGCCGTCCGTCAGCACGCCGAGGAGGCGGTCGAGCTCCTCTTCGGGGGCCTCGTGGACGACTGATCCCATAATATTGACGACTGTCACCACCCTGCGCGAGGGTGGCCCGGATGGACCTGCGGGCACGACTCCGGGCGGACATCGAGGCGGTGGGCGGCCGGCACGACGAGCCCGAGGTGTACGGGGGACCCGCGGGAGACCCGGGGCTGGCGGGCGGCCCGGGGAGCCTGTCGTGGGAGATCAACGGTGACCTCGCGAGCGTGAGCGCGGCCGGTGCGGCGGCGATCCTCATGGAGGTGCTCCACCCGTCGGTGATGGCGGGCGTGCACGACCAGTCGAGCTACCGGACCGACCCGCTGCGCCGGGCCCGCAACACCCTCGGCTACGTGCTCCGCACGACCTTCGGGAGCACCGAGGCGGCCACGGCGGTGATCGAGCGGGTCAAGAGGGTGCACGCCGGCGTCAACGGCACCCGCCCGGACGGCGTGCCCTACCGCGCCCTCGACCCCGAGCTGATCGCGTGGGTGCACACGTGCATCCCGTGGGCGGTGATGGAGGCGTACTCGCGGTACCGGCGGCCGCTGTCCACCGCGGAGAAGGACCGGTACCTCGCGGAGCAGGCGCCGATCGGCCTCCTCGGCGGCGCCGATCGCGTGCCCGTGAGCGTCGCCGAGCTCGCGGAGTACGTCGAGCACATGCGCCCGAAGCTGGCGATGACCGAGCAGACCCGCGGGTTCCTCGACTTCCTGGCGGGCGACGTGGAGGGCGAGCACGGCGCGACGCGGCCGCGGCAGCTCGAGCGCCGGCTCGGGATCTCGGCGTCGATGCTCCTGATGCCGGCGTGGGCCCGCCACCTGACCGGCACCTACCAGACGCGCGTCGTCGAGGTCGGGTACCTCGTGCCGCGAGCCCGCCTCGAGGCGCAGCTGCTCCGCTGGGCCTACCCGGTGCTCCCGTGCGTGGAGCTGGCCACCGCGCGCGCCGACGCGAGGGCGCTGGCCGGGGTCTGATCGCCGGCCCGGCGATAGGGTCCCGACCGTGGCCGACCGGACGGTGCGCGACGACCAGGTGGGTGGGCGCTTCGTGCTCGAGGAGGACGGTCACGAGGCGGAGCTGATCTACCGCCTCGACGGCGACCGCCTCGTGCTCGTCCACACCGGCGTGCCCGACGAGCTCGGCGGACGCGGCCTCGGCGGCGTCCTCGTGCAGGCCGCCCTCGACCGCGCCGCGACCGAGGGCCTCACGATCGTGCCGGAGTGCCCGTTCGCCCGCAGCTGGCTGCAGAAGCACCAGGACGCGATCGGGGCTGTCCCGGTCGACTGGCCCGACCGCTGAGACCGCCGCGGTGCCCACCGAGCTGCGCTACGAGGAGGTCGGGCACGTCGGGGTGATCACCCTCGATCGGCCCGAGGCCCGCAACGCCCTCACCCGCACGACCTACGCCGAGCTCGAGGCCGCGGTCCGCACGACCACGGCGCGCTGCCTGGTGATCACCGGGACCGACCCGGCGTTCTGCTCAGGCGATGACGTGAAGCAGATCCTCTCGCAGACGGGCAGCTCGCCCGAGGCGACGGCCGCCATGCGGACGACCCCCGCCATCACCCCGGCCGCCGACGCGCTGCTCACCACCGACGTGCCCGTGGTGGCCGCGGTGAACGGCGCGGCCATCGGCTGGGGGGTCGAGCTCGCGCTCATGGCCGACGTGCGCATCGCGTCGGACCGGGCCCGCTTCGGCGAGCTGTTCGTGAAGCGCGGCCTGTGCTGCGACGTGGCCGGGCTCGGCCGGCTGGCCCAGCTGGTCGGTCGCGAGCAGGCGGCCGAGCTGCTCTTCACGGGCCGGGTCATCGACGCGGCCGAGGCGCTGCGCATCGGCCTCGTCGGGCGCGTCGTCGGGCACGACGCGCTGCTGCCCGCCGCGATGGCCGTCGCCGAGGAGATCGCCGCGAACCCGCCGCTCGCCGTGCAGGCGCTCAAGCGGGGGCTGCGCGAGGCGCTCGACCCCGACTGGGCCTCCCTCGGCGCATGGGTGACCCGCAGCCTCGGCGAGCTGATGCAGACCCAGGACCACCGCGAGGGCGTGGCCGCGTTCCTGGAGAAGCGCGAGGCCCGCTACACCGGTCGCTGACCGGCCAGCCGACGAGTCAGCCGGGCGGCTCGCTGAAGATCGCGCGCAGGTCCTCGAGGCCGGCGGGCAGCTCCACGGGCGGGTCCGGCAGCGGCTCGACCCCGTGCTCCGCGAGCACGCGCGCGAACACCTCGGGCTCGTCGCTCCACGAGCGCGGATCGCCCAGCATGACCTCGTAGAGGTGGACGCCCTCAGGCCCCGCCACGAAGGGACCGAAGGCGGCGCCCAGCGGGAGCTCGATGTGCGTGCCGGGCCCGCACTCGACACCGTCGCAGGTGAACGACCCCTCCAGCACCGTCAGCGTGTGCGGGCCGCGGTGCCCGTGCCGGCGCACGATCATCCCCGGATCCCACCGCGCGAACAGGGCCAGGTACAGCGGCTCCGTCGACACCGCGACCCACTTCTCCCAGACGTGGGCCTCGCTGCCGTCCGCGTTCCGCTGGCGCTTCACCGCGATCCACGGCACCTCGTCCCCGTCCCGGGACGTGAACCGAGCCTCGACCCCGGCGACGCGAGGGTTGTCGACCATCCCGTCATCTTGTCGTTCGCCACGGCTCGTAGCATCGACGGGATGTGCGACGCGCCGATGGCCGGCGACGGGCCGGTGTCCCGCCGGCGGTTCCTGGCCGCGGCTCCGGTGGGGGCCGTCGGGCTCGCGGTGCTC
>DATFFY010000439.1:0-2788 GCA_035249805.1 Acidimicrobiales bacterium
CGTGCCGCCGTCGGTCGCGCCGGGCACGGACGTGGTGCTGGGCACGGGGAGGTTCACGGCGTTGGTCCGGCCGCCGTCGGAGGGCACCTCGCCGTTGGGGCCCTCGCGCAGGGCGACCACCCGGTACACGACCTCACCGCCCTCCGGCGGCGGGGAAGTGTCCGTGAACGTGGTGGCGGAGGTTCCGAGGCTGGCGATCTTCGCGTACTTGCCGGAGGGCTCCTGCCGCTCGACGCGGTAGCCGATGAAGTCCGGCGGCGGGTCCGACACCGCGCTCCAGGTGAGCACGACGGTGCCGCCCTCGAGGACCGCCTTCGGGCTCCTCACCTCGGGCGGGGGTGCGTTGACCGTGATCGAGCCCGGGAGCCGCTTCACGTCGTCGACCGCCAGCGGCCGCGAGAAGGTGGCGACCACCTCGAAGCTGTAGGTGCCGTTGCACTCCACGCTGTGCGCAGCGGTGCTGACCCAGGGCTGCTCGTTCGGGTTCCCCTGGACGTTCGTCCCGAGGGGCACGGTGCCCGGCGCTCCGCACTGCGGTCGGAGGCCGCCGGGCGTCGTGAAGCTGGTCGTGACCTTCATGGACCCGCCGGTCAGGTTGTTCTGCGCACGGAACAGCTCGGCGCTGATGACGAACGACTCCGAGGTGACCGACGTCGGCGTGGTGATGCGCGACTTGTTCCACTGCGGGCCGTCGGCGCCCGCGACGGGCGCGGCGAGGAGGAGGCCGAGGCCCGCCGCTGCCCCGGCGATCCAGCGTCGCACTACGTGCTCCCCGAGCCGGCCGGGCTGCGGACGCCCGTGCTCTTCAGGTCGGCCTGGACGATGAGCCGCTGCTTCGCGCTGCCCTTCGGGTGGCACGTCGTGAGCGTCAGCATCGCCCGGTCGGGCGTGTTGGCCACGACGCCGATGTCGCGCGGCCCGACGGTGAAGGGCTCGGCGCTGACCTCGTAGGTGCACTTGCCGATGGGGGTCTCGAGCGTGATCGTGTCGCCGGGCTCGAGCAGGTCCATGTTGTGGAACGGGCGGCCGTAGGTGGTGCGGTGGCCGGCGATCGCGACGTTGCCCACCTCGCACGGCAGCGGCGTGTCCGGGTAGTGACCGGCACCGGCCCGCAGCGCGCTGGCCGTGGTGCCCTCGACGACCACGACGTTCACGTCGAGGTCGGGGATCACGATGCGGGTCAGCGCGTCACCGACCTGCACGTTGCGGTCCGCGTAGGCCTGCTTCAGCTCCTCGCTCGCGATCTGCCGATCGAGCCGGGACTGGATCCGGTCCTGGAGGAGGTTCGTGTAGAAGGGGTAGCCGATCGTGCCGATGGCCCCGACCAGCAGACCGATCGATGCGGTGGTCAGCAGCATGCGGGCCCACGGCCGCACCCGCAGCACGTTGACGAGCTTGCTGAACGGGTCGTTGCCGCCGACCGGCACCGGGACCGGGACGGTCTGGACCTGGTGGGCGTGGGCGCCGCCCCGGCTCGCACGGAAGGCGGGGCCCCCGTACACCGACAGAGCGGCGACGATCAGGACGATGCAGGCGGTGGCGATCAGCTGGGACATGGCGAAGGGAGAGCGTACCGGCGACCCCCGGCCGACTCGTAGTCAGGGCCGGGGGTCGCGGTGCGCTGCTCGAGCTCCTTAGAGCTGCTCTGCGGTGCGGGTGCGCCGGAGGACGGCGACGGTGGTGCCGGCCAGGGCGAACAGGCCGAGGGCCAGCGGCATCCCGACGCCGGCGCCGGTCTTCGGCAGCTTGGTGATCGGCGGGGCCGTGGGCGGCGGGGCGACCGGGCGGGCGTTCGCCGCCGCGGTGGACTGGCCGAGCAGCAGGCCGAGCACGTCGCCACCGAGCGCCTCGGCGGCGATCGGGAGGACGTGGATCGCCGCGGCCGTGGCCTCGACGCCGACGGTGCCCTCACCGAAGAACAGGTTGCGCTCCTGCAGCTCCTGCGCCGACAGGTCCTTCACGGTCCCGAGGTCGATGCAGAGGATGTCGACCAGCGGGTTGCTGTCGTTGCAGCCCAGCGGGCCGGTCGACAGGCCCTCGAGCGCGTTGCTCACCACACCGGTGAGCTGCTCGAGGATGCCGAGGGTGTCGGCGAGCTGGACGTCGAGGATCTTGGCGAAGCTGGCGGTCGAGTCGGGGGCACCGGTCACCGGGTCGCGGGTGACGTTGGCCGAGGACACGCCGACCTTCACGGTGGCGAGCGGCTCGGTCACGCCCGGCAGGTTGAGGCCGAGCTCGATGAGCGACGGGGCCAGGCCCGGCAGGATCCGGATGGTCGCGCCCGAGGCGCCGGCCTGCGCGAGGACGCCCTCGGCGTTCGAGGCGTGGGTGACGCTGGCCGTCGGGGCGACCGCGATCTGCGCGATCACGATCGTCTCGTCCTGCAGATCGTCGATCAGGCCGGTGAGGACGGTCTCGAGGTCGATGTCCGTGAGGTCCTCGATCGCGCCGGTGAGCGGGCGCAGGGCCTCGAGCAGCGGGTCGGTCACCGACTCGACGCCGTCGAAGAGCGGCGTGAGGATCGGCTCGAGCGCGGTGCCGCCGGGGGCGAGCACGTTGATCACGAGCTCACCCGACGCCGAGGTCGCCTCGGTCTTCTCACCGTTGGCGGTGGCCGTCGTCTCCACACAGGCGAGGCCGGCCTCGGCGAGCGAGATCGCGCCGCCGGTGAGCTCGGCGAGGTCGATGTCGACCGCGCACACCTCGTTCGTGGCGGGCCCGCCGGGCGCGGCGGACGGCGCGGCACCCGGGACGGGCGTGCCGGCGAGGAGCAGGGCAGCTCCGTCCG
>DATFFY010000440.1:0-2720 GCA_035249805.1 Acidimicrobiales bacterium
ATGCTCGACGACATCGCCCGCATCGAGGCGGAGGCGCTCCCACGGATCGCCGGGGCCGGCACCCTCGACGACGTGCGCGCGCTCGATGCGGAGCTGCTGGGCAAGCGGGCCCCGCTCTCGCAGCTGAAGGCCGGCCTCGGCGGGCTGTCGGCCGACGAGCGCAAGGCGGCGGGCGCCGCACTGAACCGGGCCCGCGGGGCGCTCGAGGCCGCGCTGGCCTCCCGCCGCAGCGAGCTGGAGGCCGGTGATCGAGCCGAGCGCCTGGAGGCGGAGCGGCTCGACCTCACCGAGGTGCCGCCGGGGCGGGGCGTGGGCCACCTCCACCTCGTCACCCAGGCCACCGAGCGCCTGGAGGACGTGTTCATCGGGATGGGCTTCACCGTGGCCGAGGGCCCCGAGGTCGAGACCGACTGGCACAACTTCGGTGCCCTCAACTTCCCGCCCGACCACCCCGCCCGGGACATGTACGACACGCTCTACGTCGAGCTGGGCGAGCCGGGCTCGACGCTCCTCCGCACGCACACGTCGCCGGTGCAGGTTCGGGTGATGACGAGCCAGGAGCCGCCGATCTACATGGTCATGCCGGGCCGCGTGTTCCGGCAGGACACCCCGGACGCCACGCACATGCCGGTGTTCCACCAGATCGAGGGCCTCGTCATCGATCGGGACATCACGTTCGCCGACCTGGCCGGCACCATCGAGATGTTCACGAAGGCGTTCTTCGGGGAGGGGTTCACCTCCCGGCTGCGACCGTCGTACTTCCCCTTCACGGAGCCGTCCGCGGAGCTCGACATCCAGCGCCCCGACGGCTCGTGGCTCGAGCTCGGCGGCTGCGGCATGGTGCACCCGAACGTCCTCAGCGCCTGCGGGATCGACCCGGAGGCGTGGCAGGGGTTCGCCTTCGGCTTCGGCCTCGACCGCCTCGGAGCCACCGCGCGCGGCGTCGAGGACCTCCGCGACCTGTTCACCAACGACATCCGCTTCCTCACCCAGTTCTGATGGCTCCGCGATGAAGGTCCTCCTGTCCTGGCTGCGCGACTTCGCCCCGTTCGAGGGCGATCCGGTCGCGCTCGGCGAGGCGCTCAGCGACCTCGGCACCCCCGTCGAGGACCTGCAGGTGATCGGCGAGGGGCTCGAGGGCATCGTCGTCGCGCGCGTGCTGGAGACCCGGCCGATCGAGGGCGCGAACAAGATCCACCTCGTCGTGGTGGACGCGGGCGACGGGCAGCCGCTCGAGGTGGGCTGCGGCGCCTTCAACATGGCGGCCGGCGACCTCGTCCCGCTGGCGACGGTGGGCACCGTGATGCCCAGCGGCATGGAGATCGGCCGCCGGAAGATGGCGGGCGTCGTGTCGAACGGGATGCTGTGCTCGTCCCGCGAGCTCGGCCTCGGCGACGACCACGGCGGGATCCTCCTCCTGCCGGCGCACCTCGAGCCGGGGACGCCCTTCGCCGAGGCGATGGGGATCGAGCGCGACGTCCTCTACGACCTCGAGGTCAACCCGAACCGGCCCGACGCCATGTCGGTGGTGGGCCTCGCCCGCGACCTCGCGGCGCGGCTCCGCCTGCCGTTCTTCCTGCCGGAGCCGCAGGCCGCAGCGGGCACGGCACCGCCGGTCGGGGTGGAGATCGTCGACCCGGACCGGTGCGGCCGGTTCGAGGCGCGGGTCGTCTCCGGTGTCCAGGTGGGCCCGGGCGACCCCAAGCTCGCCACCCGGCTCGCGCTGATGGGCATGCGGTCGATCAGCAACGTGGTCGACGTGTCGAACTACGTGATGCTCGAGCTGGGCCAGCCGAACCACCCGTACGACCTGGCCAAGGTCGCCGGTCCCGGCTTCCGCATCCGGGTCGCCCGCGAGGGCGAGCGGCTGCTCACCCTCGACGGGGTGGAGCGCCGCCTCGGCGAGGGCGATCTCCTGATCTGCGACGCCGAGGACCAGCCCGTCGGTCTGGCCGGGATCATGGGCGGCGGGAACAGCGAGATCGACGAAGGCACCACCGACGTGCTGCTCGAGATGGCGTGGTTCCACCCGATCGGCATCGCGAAGTCGTCACGGCGCCACAAGCTGCGGTCCGAGGCGTCGGCCCGCTTCGAGAAGGGCACCGACCCCGAGGTGATCGCCCTGGCCATGCGCCGGTTCGCCGAGCTCCTCGGCAAGGGTGTGCAGCTCGGGCCCGCCGTCCGCGAGGACGGCGCCCTCCCGCCGCTGCGGCCCGTGGTGCGGGTGCGCACCGCCCGCGTCGCCCGGCTGCTCGGCACCGAGCTCCCGACGGAGCGCGTCGCCGAGCTGCTCGACCCGATCGGGTTCACCACGACCCCGGCCGGCGAGGACCTCGACGTGACGATCCCGCCGTGGCGCTACGACGCCGCGGTCGAGATCGACGTGATCGAGGAGGTCGCCCGGCACCACGGGTACGCCGCCCTGGGCAAGACGGTCCCGCGCGCCGAGACCACCGGCGGCCTCTCGCCCCGCCAGCACGAGCGCCGCCTGCTCCGCCGCGTGCTCATCGGCCGCGGCCTCTCCGAGGCGATGCCGATGCCCTTCCTGGCCCCCGGCGAGCTCAGCCGCTGCGGACTGCCCGACGACGGCATCACGATCGCCAACCCGCTCGTCGCCGAGCAGTCGGTGCTGCGCACCGCGCTGCTGCCGGGTCTCGTCGGCGCGGTGGCCTACAACTGGTCGCACCGGAACCACGGCGTGGGGCTGTGGGAGATCGGCC
>DATFFY010000441.1:0-10705 GCA_035249805.1 Acidimicrobiales bacterium
GGTGTCGGTGCGGACGATCTACCGCGACATCGAGGCCCTCTCGGGCGCCGGCGTGCCGATCTACGCGGAGGCCGGGCCCGGCGGCGGCGTCCGCCTGGTCGACGGGTACCGCACCCGCCTCACCGGCCTCACCGCGGAGGAGGCCGAGGCCCTCGCGCTCTCGGGTCTGCCCGGCGCGGCCTCCGAGCTCGGGCTGGGCACGGTCCTGGCCGCGGCGCAGCTGAAGGTCGACGCGGCGCTGCCGCCGGAGCTGCGCAGCCGTGCCGTGCGCATGCGCGAGCGCTTCCACCTCGACGCCCCGGGGTGGTTCGCCCGCGAGGAGCCGGTCCCCCACCTCGCCGCCCTCTCGCGGGCCGTGTGGGAGGAGCGGCGCCTCGAGATCCGGTACCGGAAGTGGGACGGCGAGGTGCGTCGCGTCCTCGACCCGCTGGGCCTCGTGCTCAAGGCCGGCGTCTGGTACATGGTCGCGCTGTCGGGGCGCTCGCGGTCCATCCGCACGTTCCGCGTGAGCCGCGTCCTCGCGGTGCGCGAGCTCGACGACGAGGCCGTGCGCCCGCCGGACTTCGATCTCGCCCAGCACTGGGCCGCGGCGGGCGAGGCGTTCTTCGAGACGATGGTCAAGGTCGAGGTGCGCATCCGGGTGCAGCAGTCCCACGTGCGCTGGCTGCGCCACGTGGTCAGCCCGGGCTCGGCTGACGAGGCGATCGCCGAGGCGGGCGAGCCCGACGCGGACGGCTGGGTGGAGACCACGATCGGCATGGAGCACCTCGACCACGCGGAGCACGAGCTGCTGCGCTTCGGGCCGGCCCTCGAGGTGCTCGACCCGCCCGATCTGCGCGAACGCATGGCTGAGGCCGCCGGCGCGATGGCGCGGCAGTACGCGACCAGCTGAGGGAGGCTGCCATGGCCGTCGCCGACACGATCGAGTGCGTGGACTGCGGCGGCACCTGCCACCGCCTGCCGTTCGAGCCGCCGGAGCTCGGCTGGGAGCCGGGCGACGTGGTGACCTACCGGTGCCAGGACTGCTCGGACATGTGGTACCTGGAGATCACCGAGGACGACCTCGAGGACGACTCCTAGCATCCGACGCATGGACCTCGACCCCGTCGAGCGGCGCGTGCTCGGCAGCCTCCTCGAGAAGGAGCGGACGGTCCCGGCCACGTACCCGCTCACGATCAACGCGCTGCGCACGGCGTGCAACCAGACCTCAGGGCGCGATCCGGTCATGGAGGTGGCCGAGTGGGAGGTCGCCGCCGCGATCGACCGCCTCAAGGTCCTGGGGCTGGCGCGCATCGTGCACGCCGGCACGGGGGCGCGGGCCGCCAAGTACCGCCAGGTGCTCGACGAGCACCTGGCCCTCGACGACGCCGAGCGTGCCGTGGTCACCCTCCTCCTGCTGCGTGGCCCCCAGACGCCGGGCGAGCTGCGGTCGCGGTCCGACCGGCTGCACGCGTTCGGCGACCTCGGCGAGGTCGAGGCCGCGCTGGCGTCCCTGCGCGACCGCGAGGAGCCGCTCGTCGTCGAGCTCGAGCGACAGCCCGGCCAGAAGGAGCGCCGCTGGACCCACCTGCTCGGCGGCCGAGATCCCGAGCTGGTGGTGGGGGTCCTGCGCGACGGCGCGGCGGCGCGCGACGAGCGGGTGGCCGCCACGTACGACGCCGTCGCCGGCGCGTACGCCGAGCGGTTCACGGACGAGCTCGACGGCAAGCCGTTCGACCGGTGGGTGCTCGAGCGCCTGGCGACCGACGCCGGCACCGGGCCGGTGGCGGACGTGGGCTGCGGCCCCGGGCAGATCGGCGCCTACGTGGCCCTCGTGGGAGACGGTGCCGTCACCGGGTTCGACCTGTCGCCCGGCATGGTCGACGAGGCCCGGCGCCGGTTCCCGGAGCTGCGCTTCGAGGTGGCCGACGCGCGGGCGCTCCCGCCCCCGGCCGCCGGCGAGGGGTGGGCGCTGATCGTGGCGTGGTACTCCCTGATCCACCTCACCGGCGACGAGCTCGCCGGTGCCGTGTCGTCGCTCGCGCAGGGCCTGGCGCCGGGCGGGACGCTGGCCTTCGCGGTCCACCTCGGGGGCGAGGACACGCACCTCGACGAGTGGTTCGACCGGCCCGTCGACATCGACTTCCACCTGCACGACCGAGCCGAGGTGCTGACCGCCGTCGCGGACGCCGGGCTGAGCCGCGTCGAGTGGTACGTCCGCGGTCCGAACCCCGAGGTCGAGGCCGCCACCGAGCGGCTCTACGTCCTCGGCCGCCGGCCCTGAACAGCCACCACCAGGGGCGCCTGCGGGACTAGACCGGTCCGCATGGCGGAGACACGGGACAAGATGCTCTGGCCGGCCGCTGCGCTGGTCCTGACCCAGGTGGTGCACGTCGCGGTGCCCACCAAGGAGGACGTCGAGAGCGAGGGCCCGCTGGGCCTCGTCTTCGGCCTGCTCCTGCTCATCCTCTCGGTGGCCGCGGTGGTGGGGATCGTGCAGGGCCGGCCGTACGGCCGGCCACTGGCCGCGCGAACCGGCCTGGCCGTCGCGCTCGGGTTCATCGCCTACCACGCCGTGCCGTGGCACGGCTGGTTCACGAACCCGTACTTCGGAGAGCCGGTGGGCCCCTCCGCGTGGACCACGGTCGTGCTCGCGGTCGGGGCCGGGTTCTGGTGCGCCTACGAGGGCCGAGCCGAGCTCCGCCCCGAGAGCGCCACCACGACCTCCGCCGCCGCCTAGCCCGGCCGGTTCGCCCGAAATGGGTCGTTGGCCTCATGTGCGCGCCCGCGCGCGGCGCGGAAGATCGGCACATGCTCACCGCCGCCGTGATCGCCGCCCTGGTCGCCGCCGTGCTCGTCGAGCTCCGGCACCGCCGGTACCTCGCCGCCACCGAGGCCGACCCGTTCGCCGCCCGCTCGCGCTGGAACCAGTTCCTCCTCGAGACCTGGGCCATCACCAGCCCCAGCCTCCTGCTCCTCGCCCTCTCCTCCGCGACCCTCAGCTAGGGCCTAGGACTTGAAGAGGAAGGCCTCGTCCTCGGGGTCCAGGAACAGGCGGAGCTCGTCGGCCAGCTCGGGGTGGTCCTCCAGGGTCGGGTCGGCCGCGACGATCTGCTCGGCCGCGTCGCGCGCGTGCTGCACGGCCTCGCGGTCGCGGCGCAGGGACGCGAGCTTGAGGTCGGTGCGGCCCTTCTGGCGCTCGCCGAAGACCGTGCCCTCGCCGCGGATCTCGAGGTCGACCTCCGCGAGCTCGAAGCCGTCGTCGGTGCGGACGAGCGCCTCGAGCCGCGCGTTGCCGGCCTGGCGCTCCTCGTCGTCCCCCGCCGCGCCGCCCGCGCCCGTGACGAGGAAGCAGTACGACGCGTCGCTGCCGCGACCGACCCGGCCCCGCAGCTGGTGGAGCTGAGCGATGCCGAAGCGGTCGGCGTCGAGCACCACCATCACCGTCGCGTTCGGCACGTCGACGCCGACCTCGATGACCGTCGTCGCGACGAGCACGTGCGTGGCGCCGTCGCGGAAGCGCGTCATCGTCGCCTCCTTCTCGGCGGCGGGGAGCCGGCCGTGCAGCAGGCCGAGCGACAGGCCCGACAGCTCGGCGGCCTCGAGGCGCGCGTAGGTCTCCTCCGCCGACGCCACCTCGAGCTTGTCGCTCTCGGCGATCAGCGGGGTGACGACGTAGGCCTGGCGGCCGGCGGCGACCTCCTCGCGCACCCGGGCCCAGACCGCGGCCTCCTCCTCGTCGCCGCGCGCCCACGTCGTGGCGATCGTCTGGCGCCCGGCCGGCTTCTCGCCGAGCACGGACACGTCGAGGTCGCCGTAGACGGTCATCGCGGCGGTGCGCGGGATGGGCGTGGCCGTCATGACGAGCACGTCCGGCACGGCGCCGCCGCCCGCCTTGTCCCGCAGCGCGGCCCGCTGCTCGACCCCGAACCGGTGCTGCTCGTCGATCACCACGACGCCGAGCGACCGGAACCCGACCGCCTCCTGGATGAGCGCGTGGGTGCCGACCAGGAGGTCGACGCTGCCGTCGGCCAGCCCGTCGAGGATCCGTTGCCGCTCCTTGCCCGTGACCCGGTTCGTGAGCAGCTCGATGTTCAGCGGCCGGTCCTCGAACAGCGTGGCCTCCCGGGCGTCGGACACCTGCAGGCCCGCGAGGAGCGGCCGGATGCTCGCGAGGTGCTGCTCGGCCAGCACCTCGGTCGGGGCCATGAACGCGCCCTGGTGGCCGCCGGCCACCGCGGCGAGGAGCGCGGCGACGGCGACGACGGTCTTGCCCGCGCCGACGTCGCCCTGCAGGAGGCGGTGCATCGGGACGGGGCGGGCGAGGTCGGCCTCGATCTCGGCGATCACCTTGCGCTGGTCGCCCGTCAGCTCGAAGGGCAGGCGCTCGAGGAAGCGCTGCACGAGCTCGCTGCCCGGCTCGTGGGCGAGGCCCTGGCTCGTCGCCTCGAGCGTGTGCTTGCGGAGGACGAGCGCGAGCTGGATGCGCAGCAGCTCGTCGAACACGAGCCGCCGCCGCGCCACCTCCACCTCGCCCATCGAGCTCGGCGCGTGGATGCCGTTGAACGCGGCCGTGCGGCCGATGAAGTCGTGGCGCTCGAGCAGCCAGTCGGGCAGCGGCTCCACGAGGTCCCCGACGCGGCGCAGGCTCTCGGCCACCCAGCGCCGGAAGTCGCGGGAGTAGAGCCGGAGCTTGTCCGACTGCGGGTAGATGGGCGTGATCTGGAGGCGGTCCTCCTCGTCCAGCAGGTCGATCTCGGGGTTGGCCAGCTGCTTCTGGCCGCGGAAGGCGGTGACCTTGCCGAAGAACATGGCCTCGGCGCCCTCGGGGAACTGCCGCGTGCGCCACGGCTGGTTGAAGAAGGTCACCCGCAGGTAGCCGGAGCCGTCGCTGATCCGCAGCTCCGTGCGGGCCTTGCCCCGGCCGCGGCCCGGCACCGACGTCGACGACACGACCTTGCCGAAGACCCACGTCTGCTCGTCCACCTGCGCGTCGCGGATCGACACCTGCTTCGTCTTGTCGATGTGGCGACGGGGGTAGTGCGTCAGCACGTCGAGGATCGAGCGCACCTCGATCGCGCTGAGCACCTTCTCCCGCTCGGGGCCGACCCCCTTGAGCTTCGTGACCGGGATCTCCTCGAGCTCGCGCAGGCGCTTGCCCAACGGCGCCTACTCGATGCCGAAGAGGTAGGGGTACAGCGGCTGGCCGCCGTGGTGGACCTCGGCGGTCGCGCTCGGCTTGTGCTCGGCCAGCCACTCGGTGATGTGGCGGGTGTGCCCGGCGGTGGCGCCCTCGCCCTCGATGATCGTGACGATCTCGTGGCCGTCCTGGACGAGGACCTGGAGCAGCACGGTGGCGGCGTCGCCGAGCTGGGCCTCGACCGCGAGGATCCCGTCCTCGCCGAGGCCGAGCCAGTCGCCCTCCGCGATCGGTCCGACGTCGCAGCTCGACGCCCGGACCGCCTGCGTCACCTCGCCGGCCACCACGTGGTCGGCGGCCTCGGTCATCTCCGCGACGTTCTGCGCGGCGTCGGCCTCCGGGTCGTAGGCGACGAGGGCGGCGAAGCCCTCCGTGACGCCGCGCGTCGGCACGACCACGACGGACTTCGCGGTCTGCTCGTCCACCTGCTCGGCCACCGGGATGATGTTCTTGTTGTTCGGCAGGATGACGACCTGCTCGGCGGGCACGGCTTCGACCGCGGCGAGCAGCTCGGCCGTGGAGGGGTTCATCGACTGGCCGCCCTGCACGATGCCCTGCACGCCGAGCGAGTGGAAGATGCGGCGGACCCCCTTGCCGGTGGCGACCGCGACGACCGCGCAGGTGACCGGCGCGAGCAGGTGGGCCGGCACCTCGTCGAGCGCCCCAGCGTCGGTGGCCTCGCGCACCCACCGCTCCTCCTCGACCTGCTCCATGAGGTCGGTGACCCGGATCTGGCGGGGCCGGCCGATGTCGGTGGCGGCCTCGATCGACGCGCCGATGTCGTCGGTGTGGATGTGGCAGTTCCACAGCCCTTCACCTCCGACGACCACGATCGAGTCGCCGATGCCGGCCCACACGTCCTTGAAGGCGGGGATCGACTCGTCCGGAGCCTCGAGCAGGTACATGACCTCGTAGCGCAGGTCGCCCACGTCGCCGGGCGCGTGCCCGTCGCCGTGCCCTGTGAGGACGTCGGGCGGCGGGCCGTCCACCTCGACGGCCTCGGGCACGGGCCGGCCGTCGGCCACGTGCAGGAGGACGTCGAGCAGGAGCAGGAAGCCGGAGCCGCCGGCGTCGACCACGCCGGCCTCGGCCAGCACCGGCAGCATCGTGGGGGTGCGCTCCAGCGCGTCGCTCCCCTGGACCCGGGCGGCGTCCAGGACGTCGACGAGCGCCCCGCCCTCGGCCGCCTTGGCCCGGGCCGCCTCCGACGCCTCGCGCACGACCGTGAGGATGGTGCCCTCGACGGGCTTCATGACCGCCTCGTACGCGGCAGCGGACGCCGCCGTGAGGGCGTCGGCGGCGCTGCCGGCATCGATGCCGTCGGCGTCCTTGACCACCGCCGACATGCCCCGGAGGACCTGGGAGAGGATCACCCCGGAGTTGCCCCGCGCGCCCATGAGGGAGCCGTGGCTGATGGCCTTGCAGACCGACTCGAGGTCGGTGCCGGCGGCCTCGACCTCCTCGCACACCGCCGCCACGGTGAGGGCCATGTTCGTGCCGGTGTCGCCGTCGGGCACCGGGTACACGTTCAGGCGGTTGATGCCCTCCTGATGGGCCCGGAGCGCGTCCCGGTAGCCCACCACCACGGCGCGCAGCTCGTCCACGCCGAGGCGCGTGAGGGAGTCCATCGCCGCCGGAGCCTAGGCGGTCCGGCTTGGCGGGCTCGACGGGCCACCGCTACCCTCTCCGGGTTCCACGACCGGCTCGAGACCGGTCTCCCCGAGCGAGGTCCGACGTCATGGCAGCAGTGTGCGAGGTGTGCGGGAAGCACCCGTCCTTCGGGATGAACGTGAGCCACTCGCACCGGCGCACCAAGCGGCGCTGGAACCCCAACATCCAGCGGATCCGGGCCCTCGTCGACGGCTCGCCGAAGCGCCTCAACGTCTGCACCGGCTGCATCAAGGCCGGCAAGGTCCAGAAGGCGGTTCGGCAGCCGCATCGGGCCCCGCAGACCTCCAAGTAGGCCTCCCTCGGCCCATGTGGCCGGTGTCGAACCCACTCCATTACGGTGTCTCGCTACACCGAGAGAGCCCGTGAGCCTCGAAGGAGCCGGTCGATGCAGGGAGTGATCAAGTCGTACGACCCGGGTGCGGGTGACGGCGTGGTGCTCTGCGACACCGACTTCAAGGAGTACGACCTGGCGCCGGATGCCCTCGAGGGCTCCGTGTTCCGGATGCTCCGCCAGGGTCAGCGGGTGATCTTCGACCTCGACGCCTCGACGCGGGCCACCCGCCTCCGCCTGGGCAGCGAGATCGACATGGGCACCCCCGGGTTCGGGGGCATCCCGGAGATCCCAGCGCAAGCAGACTGACCCCCTAACCGCCGCGGAGACCGTCATGCCTGGAACCACGTCCAACGAGAAGCTGCAGCGCTGGGTCGCTCAGTGGGCGGAGGTGCTCCAGCCCGACGCCATCGAGTGGTGCGACGGCTCGGAGGAGGAGTGGGACCGGCTGACGACGCTGCTGGTCGAGGGCGGCACGTTCACGAGGCTCGACGAGCGCAAGCGGCCGAACAGCTTCCTCGCGCTGTCCGACCCCGGTGACGTCGCCCGCGTCGAGGACCGCACCTTCATCTGCTCCGAGCGCGAAGCCGACGCCGGCCCGACGAACAACTGGCGGCCGCCGGCCGAGATGCGGGCCGAGCTCGAGCAGCTCTTCACGGGCGCCATGCGGGGCCGGACGTTGTACGTCGTGCCGTTCTCGATGGGCCCGATCGGCTCGCCCATCGCCCACATCGGCGTGCAGCTCACCGACTCGGCCTACGTGGCGGTGAACATGCGGATCATGACCCGCATGGGCCAGGCCGTCCTCGACGAGCTCGGGGCCGACGGTGACTTCGTCCCCTGCGTGCACTCGGTGGGCCACCCGCTCGTGCTGGCCGACGGCACGACCCGTGACGACGTGCCGTGGCCGTGCGACGCGGAGAACAAGTACATCGTCCACTTCCCGGAGACCCGGGAGATCATGAGCTACGGCTCGGGCTACGGCGGCAACGCGCTGCTCGGCAAGAAGTGCTTCGCGCTGCGCATCGCGTCGACCATGGCGCGCAGCGGCGGCTGGATGGCCGAGCACATGCTGATCCTCGGCGTCACGCCTCCCGGCGGCGAGAAGGTCTACGTCGCCGCCGCGTTCCCGTCGGCCTGCGGCAAGACGAACATGGCGAGGATGGTGCCGAGCCTCCCCGGTTGGAAGGTCGAGACCATCGGCGACGACATCGCCTGGATGAAGTTCGGCGACGACGGCCGGCTCTACGCCATCAACCCCGAGGCGGGGTTCTTCGGCGTGGCCCCGAACACGGGCGCGGACACCAACCCGAACGCCGTGGCCACGCTCCACGGCAACTGCATCTTCACGAACGTCGCGCTCACCGACGACGGCGACATCTGGTGGGAGGGCCTCTCGCCCGCGCCGGAGCACCTCACGGACTGGAAGGGCAACGACTGGACGCCGGACTCCGACGCCCCGGCCGCCCACCCGAACGCCCGCTTCACCGCCCCGGCCGCGCAGTGCCCGTCGATCGCGCCCGAGTGGGAGGACCCGAACGGCGTGCCGATCTCGGCCATCCTGTTCGGCGGTCGGCGGGCCACGAACGTGCCCCTCGTGACCGAGTCGCTCGACTGGGAGCAGGGCGTGTTCCTCGGCTCGATCATGAGCTCGGAGACCACCGCCGCGCAGGCCGGTGCCGTGGGGAAGCTGCGGTTCGACCCGTTCGCGATGCTGCCGTTCTGCGGGTACAACATGGGCGACTACTTCGCCCACTGGCTCGAGATCGGCGGGCGCGAGGGTGCCCAGCTGCCGAAGCTGTTCCTCGTCAACTGGTTCCGCAAGGGCGACGACGGCAAGTTCCTGTGGCCGGGGTTCGGCGAGAACAGCCGGGTCCTCAAGTGGGTCGTCGAGCGGGTCGCCGGCACCGGTGGCTTCGCCGACACCCCGATCGGCCGGGTGCCGACGCCGGACGCGCTCGACACGACCGGCGTCGACATCACCGACGATGCCGTCGCAGCGCTCCTGTCGGTCGAGGCGGAGTCGTGGGCGGCCGAGCTGCCGCAGATCGAGGAGCACTACGAGGGGATCGGCTCGACGCTGCCCGACCCCCTCCGGGCCCAGCTCGCGGCCCTCGGCAAGCGCCTCGCCGGCTGAGCCGGGCAGAGTGGAGGATGACATGTCGGTCAGCGCGTACATCCTGATCCAGACCGAGGTCGGCAAGGCCGCGCAGGTGGCCGAGGAGGTCGGCGCCATCGACGGCGTCGTGTCGGCCGAGGACGTCACCGGCCCCTACGACGTGATCGCCCGCGCCGAGGCGCCCACCGTGGACGAGCTCGGGAAGATGGTCGTGAGCCGGGTGCAGATGATCGACGGGATCACCCGCACGCTGACCTGCCCTGTCGTGCACCTCTAGCCCACCCGGCTAGGGCTTCGGGAACGGGGAGATCGTCATCGCCCGGATGGCGAGGCCCATGAGGAAGAGGCCGCCCAGGCCGTAGAGCAGGTACAGGTGGGCGGCCACCTGCTGCCGGTAGCTGTACACGATGCCGACCGCGGCCAGGGCCACGAAGCCGTAGAAGGCGTGGAACTGGGCGACCTCGTGGTCCTGGAGGCCGACCAGCGCGGTGCCCAGCGCCACCTGCACGGCGATGGTGAGCTCGGCGGCCACCGTCGCCCGCCACAGCCACGGCGACCGCCAGCGCTCGTCGCGGTGCGCGGCGAGGGCCCAGAGCCCGACGACGGCGTTGGTCACGACGACGACCCAGCTGAAGTCCGCGTGGAACGAGCGCAGCGTCACGCGGGTGGAGAGGTCAGCCCTTGGCGGCGGATCCGCCGGCGATCTCGTAGCTCCAGAGCTCCGACGACACCCCGACCGGCTTGGCCTGCGGTTGCCCGGCACCCTCGCTCTTGTGGCCGGCCCCGAAGGCCGGGCTGCTGACCCAGGCCTCGAAGGCCGCGTCGTCGCGCCAGCGGGTGACGACCAGCCAGGTGGTGCGGTCGTCGGTGGGCTTGAGGAGCTCGAAGCCCTCGAAGCCGTCCTGGTCGTCGACGGCTCCGGCGCGGGCGGCGAAGCGGCGGGCGAGCTCGTCACCGCTGTCGGAGGCGACGGTGATGGCGTTGATCTTGATGACGGTCACGGAGGATGGGTCTACCAGGATCGGTAGTGCCCCGGACGCAGACGGCGGCGCAGCGGACGGGTCCACCGCCGCCACCGACGGGGCGCGAACCGCGGCGGGAACATCGCCAGGAGCAGGAGCACCAGCACCGCCGGGACGACCACCGCCACGATCGCCATAGGCCGTCCAGGCTAGGAAATCGTTCTCGACCCGTCGAGCCGGATCACCACGCGGACCGCAGGATGCCCCGCGCGTCGTCCTCGCCGACCGGGCGGGGGTTCCCGGCGATCGTGCGGTGGCCCTGGGAGAGCCGGGCCACCACGTCGAGCTCCGACTCGTCGATCCCGAGCTCCGAGAGCCGGCCCGGCAGGCCGATGGCCTCCCGCAGGCGATCGACCGCGCCGGCGGCGTCACCCGGCGCGCCG
>DATFFY010000442.1:0-7108 GCA_035249805.1 Acidimicrobiales bacterium
GGTCGCGGCGACGACGTCGGTGGCGGCACCGGGGGGCAGGTAGGCGACGTCGACCTTGGTGGCGCGGTCGATGCGCAGCGCGCCGGCCGTGAAGCCGGCCTGGAGCGCGCGCGTGGCCGCATCCTCGGCTCCACCCACGAAGCCCAGGTGCCTGGTCGGACTGGACAGGGCCGCCACCGCCCCCGCGAGGTAGGCGGCCTGCTCGGCGCGGACCTGCACGGACGTGACGTTCGGCGACGCGGACTCGCTGCCGCCGATGATCGCGAACGGCAGGTCCGGGTGGTCCGCCGCGATGTCCTCCACGTCCTGCTGCGCGCCCCCGCCGATCGCGATCACGAGGTCGACGTCGGCGGCCAGCAGGTCGAGGAGCTCGACGCGGTCGCTGCCGTCGATGCTCGGCTCGAGCGCCTCGACCACGACCTCGAGCTCGGTCTCGGCCTGCTCGATGGTGGCGCTGGTGGCGGCGTCGTCCCCGCCACCGGGCTCGAGGAGCACCCCGATCGTGGTGACGTCCTCGGGTGGGCCGGCCTCGCCGGCCTCGTCGTCGTCACCGCACGCGGCCGAGAGGAGCGCAGCGGCGAGGAGCAGAGCGGCGGGACGGGACCAGCGGCGCTGCACGGCGCGGAACCGTAGCCTCCCGCCGCGGGGCCGGCCCCGCCCCGATAAGGTCCCGCGCACACGTCCCAGCACCAGGAGGCCAACCGTGCCGAAGCGTCGTCACCTTCGCCTGCTCTCGGGGTTCGTCGCCCTCGGCCTCCTCGCCGCGGCGTGCGGCGACGACGACGACGGCGACGGCCCGACCACGACCGAGGCCGACGCGGGGACCACGGACGAGGGCGCGGCGAGCCAGGACGAGGTCACGCTCGACGAGCTCTGCACCGAGGCGAAGGACGCCGGCGTCGAGGCACCCGAGGGCTTCACCGTGCGCCTCGTCACCGACATCGGCAAGGTCGACGATCGCACCTTCAACCAGTTCGCGTTCGAGGGCATGCAGGCGGCCGCCGATTGCTTCGGCTTCGACACGTCCTACATCGAGACCGTGTCGCAGGCCGACTACGCCCAGAACATCGCCACCTCGCTGCAGGGCGGGCCGGACGTCGTCATCACGACGGGCTCGCTCCTCGCCACCGACACGCTGTCGGCGGCCAACGCCAACCCCGACACCGACTTCATCGGCCTCGACCAGTTCCACCCCGAGTACCCCGGCAACTACGTGGGCGTGCTCTACCGGGAGGACGAGGGCGGCTACCTGGCCGGCGTGATGGCGGCCTCGCTCAGCGAGACCGGGGTCGTCGGCGTGGTCGGGGGTCGCCAGGACGTGCCGCCGGTCGTGAAGCTGGTCAACGGCTACGAAGCCGGGGCGAAGTCCGTGAACCCCGACGTGCAGGTCCTGTCGGTGTACAACGAGTCCTTCGACGACACCGCCAAGGGCGAGTCCGACGCCCGTCAGTTCATCGGCGAGGGCGCCGACGTCATCTTCGGGGCCGGGGGCAAGACCGGGTCCGCTGCGGTGCAGGCCGCCGCCCTCGACGGCGTGTGGGGCATCGGCGTGGACCAGGACGAGTACTTCACGACCTTCGACGGTGGCACCGCGCCCGGGGCCGACCGGATCGCGACCTCGGCGGTCAAGCGCGTGGACATCGGTGTGTTCGACCAGATCGTCGCCGCGCTCGACGGCACCTTCGAGGGCGGCAGCGTGACCTTTGCCGCCGCCGACGGGGGCGTCACCTACGCCCCGTTCCACGACGCCGACATCCCGGAGGAGGCGGCGGCGGCACTCGAGGAGGCTCGGCAGGGTCTGGCCGACGGCAGCATCGAGACGGGGATCGACCCGGTCACCGGAGAGCCGCAGTAGGGGCCCGCTGACCGCCGAGCGCCCACCCGTCCTCGAGGTCCGAGGCGTCACCAAGGCCTTCCCCGGCGTCGTCGCGAACCGTGAGGTGGACCTCACCCTCCACGAGGGCGAGGTCCTCTGCCTGCTCGGGGAGAACGGCGCCGGGAAGAGCACGCTCATGCACACGGTGTTCGGGCTGCACCAGCCCGACGCCGGCGAGATCCTCGTGCGCGGCGAGCCCGTCGCGTTCCGCAGCTCCGCGGACGCCATCGCCCGGGGGATCGGCATGGTGCACCAGCACTTCCAGCTGATCCCGGTCTTCACCGTCGCCGAGAACGTGGTGCTGGGCGAGGAGGTGCGCAAGGGCCCGTTCCTCGACCTGGCGACGGCCCGCGCCCGCATCCGAGAGCTCGCGGGCCGGTACGGCCTCGACGTGGACCCCGATGCCACGCTCGGTGACCTGTCGGTCGGCGAGCAGCAGCGGGTGGAGCTGGTGAAGGCCCTGTTCCGCGACGCCGACATCCTGCTGCTCGACGAGCCCACCGCAGTGCTGACGCCGGGCGAGGTCGACCACCTCTTCGACGTCGTCCGCAGCCTGGTGGCCGGCGGCACGTCGATCGTCTTCATCACCCACAAGCTCCGCGAGGTGCTCGCGATCGCCGATCGGGTCGTGGTCCTCCGGGGTGGCCGGGTGGTGGGCGAGGCCGACCCGGCGCAGACCACCGCCCAGCACCTGGCCACGCTGATGGTCGGGCGCGACGTCTCCTTCTCCATCGACAAGGCGCCGGCCCGGCCGGGTCCGGCGGTGCTGCGGGTCGAGGACCTCGTCGTGGAGGACGACCGAGGCGCCACGACGGTGCAGGGGCTCGACCTCGAGGTGCGGGCGGGTGAGATCTTCGGGATCGCCGGGGTCGAGGGCAACGGCCAGCGGGAGCTGGTGGAGGCCCTCGTCGGGATGCGGGCCAAGGCCGGCGGCCGCGTCGAGGTGGACGGCCACGACGTCACCCGCGCCACGCCCCGCCAGGTGAGCGACCTCGGCGTCGCCCACGTGCCCGAGGACCGCACCAAGCACGGGCTCGTCGGCCCCTTCACCGTCGCCGACAACCTCGTGCTCACCGAGTACCGCAAGCGCCCGTTCGCCCGCCGTGGCGTGCGCCAGGACGGCGCCGTCCTGCAGCGGGCCGAGCAGCTCGTGGAGCGGTTCGACGTGCGGACACCGGGCCCCACCGTGCCGGTCTCGACCCTGTCGGGGGGCAACCAGCAGAAGGTGATCATCGCCCGCGAGCTGAGCGGGGCGCCCAGGCTGCTCGTCGTGGCGCAGCCGACCCGCGGGCTGGATGTCGGGTCCGTCGAGTACATCCACCGCGAGATCGTGCGCCTGCGCGACGACGGGGCTGCCGTCCTCCTCGTGTCGGCCGAGCTCGACGAGGTGCTGACGCTCGCCGACCGCGTCGGGGTGATCTACCGGGGCGAGCTCGTCGGCACGTTCGACCGGGCCGACGCCACCCGCGACCGGCTCGGCCTGCTGATGGCCTGCGGGTCCGACACCGACGTGCCGGCATGACGGTGCGCGAGCACGTCCGGCTCCTCGCGGACACCGCCCGCCTCCAGTCGGCCGCCGTGCCGCTCCTCGCCGTGGGCGTGGCCCTCGTGCTGGCGGCGCTGCTCATCCTCGCCGTGGGCGAGGACCCGCTCGAGGCGTACTGGGCCCTGCTCCGCGGGATGTGGGGCAGCGGCGACCGCGTCGCCGCTTCGCTGGCCCGCTCCACGCCGTTCATCGGCGGGGCGCTGGCCGTGGCGTTCGCGTTCCGGGCCGGCCTGTTCAACATCGGCGTCGAAGGTCAGATCCTCGTCGGGGC
Source organism: Acidimicrobiales bacterium (assembly GCA_035249805.1). GTDB lineage: Bacteria > Actinomycetota > Acidimicrobiia > Acidimicrobiales > VFJN01 > VFJN01. The sequence continues at coordinate 3,694 of DATFFY010000442.1, forward strand.
GACCGCCGCGGCCTGGGTGGGCACGTGGGGGTTCCTCGCCGACGTGCCCGGCCCGCTGCTGATCCCGATCATCGTGGCCGCCGGCGCGGTCGGCGGTGGGCTGTGGGGGGCGATCCCCGGCGTCCTCAAGGCCCGCACCGGGGCCCACGAGGTCATCGTCACGATCATGCTCAACAGCATCGCCCTGCTCTACGTGCGGTGGCTGGTGAGCTCCCAGGACCCGCTCATCCTCCGCGACACCGCCGCGTCGGTCGCGCGGACCGAGCCCATCCCCGATGCGGGCCGCCTGCCCGAGCTGGTCGGCAGCGTGCCGCCCCTCCACCTGGGCTTCGTCGTGCTCCTGCTGACGTGCGGTGTCGTGTGGTTCGTGCTGAACCGGACCACCTTCGGCTTCGAGGTGCGCACCGTCGGCACGAACCCCGACGCCGCGAGGTACGCCGGCATGGGGGTGAACCGCACCATCGTCCTCGTGATGGTGCTGTCCGGCGCGCTGGCGGGCCTGGCCGGCGGGGGCGAGGTGTCGGGGACCGCGGGCTACCTGAGCCCGGGCGTCTTCGTGGCCGTCGGCTTCGACTCGATCGCCATCGCGCTGCTGGCCAGGGCCAACCCGTTCGCGATCATCCTCACGTCGGCGCTGTGGGGCTCCCTCCTGTCCGGCGCGGGTCTGATGCAGCAGGAGACGGGGCTGTCGATCGACGCCGTGCGGATCTTCCAGGCCCTCGTGCTCCTGCTGGTCGCCGCCGACGTCATCATCCGCACGATCTTCCGGATCCGCCGCGAGCGCCCGGAGCAGGACCCGCTCGAGACCACCGCCCTCACGAGCAGCTGGGGGACGACGACGTGAGCGCGATCGGCCAGGCGGCGTGGTGGCGCCTCTCCCGGCGGCAGACCCTCGGATCCATCTTCGGGCTGCTCGGCCTCTACCTGGTGGGCTACGTCGCGCCGCACCTCGACGACGCCCGCAAGGCCATCACCTTCGAGCGCCCGCCCGATCCGCTGCAGCTCGACTTCTCCCCCACCGCGGTCGTGGCCGGCATCGGCCTCGTGTTCCTCGTCACCGCCGTGGCCTCGTTCTTCGAGCGCCGGCAGCTCCGGGTCGTGCAGGCCCTGCTCGGCGCGTCCGCGCTGCTCTGCATCCCGCTGGTGGTGGTCGTCGGCCTCGCGCTGTCGGACGCGCCGTCGACCAACGGAATGCAGCTGCTCGTCGAGTCGCTGAAGCTGGGCACGCCCGTCGCTCTCGGTGCGATGGCCGGCCTCTGGTGCGAGCGGGCCGGGGTCGTGAACATCGGCATCGAGGGGATGATGCTCGCCGCGGCGGCCGTCGGGTTCATGGCGTACGCCCTCGGCGGCGACGCCCGCGGCGGCGCCTGGCTCTGGCTGGCGGTGCTCGCGGCGGTGCTCACCGGCGGGCTCGTGGGCCTGCTCCACGCCGTGCTCTCGGTGACGTTCCGGGTGGACCAGATCATCTCGGGCGTCGTGATCAACCTCCTCGCGCTCGGGGCCACCGGCTTCATCCGGTCCGAGGTGATCGTGCCGAGCGGCGTCTCCACCGGCATCAGCACCTCGGAGGTCGCGCTGCCCGGCCTGTCGGAGATCCCGATCGTCGGCGAGCAGCTGTTCACGAACAAGCCGATCTTCTTCTCGATGTTCCTGGTGGTCGCCGGGTCGGCCCTCGTGCTGCAGCGCACCCGCTTCGGCCTGCGGGTGCGCTCGTGTGGCGAGAACCCGCACGCCGCCGAGACGCTCGGCGTCGACGTCATCCGGATCCGCTACGCGGCGGTGGTGCTCGGCGGCCTCGTCGCCGGGCTGGCCGGTGCGTGGTTCTCGCTCGAGTCGCAGGCCGGCTTCGAGGACAACATGACGAACGGCACCGGCTTCATCGCGCTCGCCGCGCTCATCTTCGGCCGCTGGCGGCCGAGCACGGCCTTCCTCGGCGCCATGCTCTTCGGCTTCGCCCGCGCCCTCGGCGCCCGGTTGCAGATCCTGGGCGTGGAGGTCGGGGACTTCTCGATCCCGAGCGAGCTCTGGCAGTCGCTGCCCTTCGTCGTGACGATCGTGGTGGTGGCCGGTGCGGTGGGCCGCGCCATCCCGCCGGCCGCCGACGGCATCCCCTTCGAGCGCTCCCGGTGACCGCCCCTCCGACCGTCGACTGGGACGCGCTGCAGGCCGCCGCCGTCGAGGCCTGCGGCCGGGCCTACGCCCCGTACTCGGCCTTCCCCGTCGGGGCGGCCGCGCTCGTCGACGACGGCCGGATCCTCGCAGCGGCGAACGTGGAGAACGCGTCCTACGGCCTGAGCCTGTGCGCCGAGTGCGGCATCGTGAGCGGCCTCCATGCGACGGGAGGCGGGCGGCTCGTGGCACTGGCCTGCGTCGACGGTGACGGCCGGGCGCTGACGCCCTGCGGGCGCTGCCGCCAGCTCCTCCACGAGCACGGCGGGCCCGACCTCCTCGTGAACGGCACGCCCCTGTCCGCCCTCCTCCCGGACCCCTTCGCGCCCGAGGGTCTGAAGGGCTCCCCGCCCTGATGGACGCGATCGACCTCATCGTCACCAAGCGGGACGGGGGCCGGCTCACCGACGAGCAGATCGACTGGTTCGTCGACGCCTACACCCGGGCCGCGGTCGGCGACGAGCAGGCCGCGGCCCTGCTCATGGCGATCCTGCTCCGCGGCCTCGACGAGCAGGAGCTGGCCCGCTGGACGGACGCGATGATCGCGAGCGGCACCCGCGTCGACCTGTCCGGGCTCGAGCGGCCGACGGTGGACAAGCACTCCACCGGCGGCGTCGGCGACAAGGTCTCGCTCGTGCTCTGCCCGCTCGTGGCGGCCTGCGGCGCGGCCGTCCCGCAGACCGCAGGCCGCGGGCTCGCCCACAGCGGCGGCACGATCGACAAGCTGGAGTCGATCCCCGGCTGGCGGGCGGACCTCAGCCACGCCGAGGCCGAGGCGGTCCTGCGCTCGACCGGCGCCGTCATCCGGGCGGCGAGCGACGACCTGGCTCCGGCCGACCGGCGGCTCTACGCCCTGCGCGATGTGACGGGCACGGTGGAGTCGATCCCCCTGATCGCCAGCTCGATCATGTCGAAGAAGATCGCCGAGGGGACGAGCGCCCTCGTGCTCGACGTCAAGGTCGGGGGCGGCGCGTTCATGCAGGACGAGGGGAGCGCCCGCACGTTGGCGGAGACGATGGTCGGCCTCGGCCGCGTCCACGGCGTGCGCACGACCGCCCTCCTCACGCAGATGGACGTGCCGCTCGGGCGCACCGCGGGCAACGCCCTCGAGGTGGCCGAGGCGGTCGCCACGCTGGCCGGCGGCGGGCCCCCCGACCTCGTCGAGGTCACGATCGCCCTCGCCCGCGAGATGCTCGCGCTCGTCGGCCTCGACGGCCGCGACTCCGCCGACGTGCTCGCCCGCGGG
>DATFFY010000443.1:0-2413 GCA_035249805.1 Acidimicrobiales bacterium
CCCGGCGGCGAGCGCGTCCACGCTGGGAGGGATCTCGGCAGCCTCGACGCCCGCCCCCTGGAGCTGGGCCACGACCGCGTCGATCTCGCCCGTGCCGGCGGCCGAGCACAGGTCCTCGATCAGGTCGGCGACGACGTCGTCGGCCAGGTCGGCCGGCAGCGACAGCTGGGCGATCTCGACGGCCTGATCGACCTCGCCGGTGGCCACGGGCTCCTCGTCGCGGCCCTCGTCGTCGTCCTGCCTCCCGCACGCCGCCGCCAGCGCGAGCAGGACCACGACAGGGAGGGCGAGCCACCGGCGCATCGCACGACCCTACCGGCGGTGGCCCCCGCTGGGCACGGACGGGTCCCGTGGTGTCGACTGGGCCGGTGATCGCGGCGCAGCCGGACCTCTGGGCGGCCCGTCAGCAGATGGCGCTCTCGCTCGGCTGGCACATCGTGATCGCCTGCTTCGGCGTCGGGTTCCCGGCCCTCGTCGTCCTCGCCGAGGGCCTCGGCATCCGGCGAGGCGACGCGGACCTGCTCCGGCTGGCCCGGCGCTGGTCGAAGGCGCTGGCCCTCCTGTTCGCGGTGGGGGCGGTGTCCGGCACGATCCTCTCGTTCGAGCTCGGCATCCTCTGGCCGGGCCTGATGCGGACCTTCGGGGACGTCTGGGGCCTGCCGTTCGCCATCGAGGGCATCGCCTTCTTCATCGAGGCGATCTTCGTCGGGCTGTACCTGTACGGCTGGGATCGCCTCCCACCAAGGGTCCACCTCCTCATCGGCGTGCCGATCGTGATCGCCGGGGTGGCGTCGGCGTGGTTCGTCGTCACCGCCAACGCCTGGATGAACCAGCCGCGCGGCTTCGACGTCGAGCACTACCTCGCCACCGGCGAGGTAACGGACATCCGGCCTTGGGCCGCCATGTTCAACCCGGCGACTCCGCCGCAGACCACGCACATGGTGCTCGCCGCGTTCATGGTCGCGGGGTTCGGTACCGCCGCGGTGTACGCGGCCGCCCTCCTGCGGGGCCGGACGGATCGCTACCACCGCCTGGGGTTCCTGCTCCCCTTCGCCATGGCTGCTGCGATCACGCCGGTGCAGATCGGTGTCGGGGACTGGGCGGCCCGGTTCCTCGCCGACTACCAGCCCACCAAGCTCGCCGCGCTGGAGGGGCTCCACGCGACGGAGCGGGGCGCGCCCCTGACCATCGGCGGGCTCTACCTCGACGGCGAGGTGCGGTACGGGATCGAGATCCCTCGTGCCCTGTCGCTCCTCGCGCACCACGACCCGGATGCGGTGGTGCAGGGCCTCGACGAGGTGCCCGCCGACGAGCGCCCGCCGGTGGGGATCGTGCGGGCGTCGTTCCAGGTGATGGTCGCGATCGGCATGGGCCTGCTCCTGCTCGGCGGCTGGTTCGCCGCCGTGTGGTGGCGACGCCGCCGCCTCCCGCGGGCGCGGCTCTTCCTGTGGTGCGCGGTCGCGGCCGGCCCCCTCGCGGCCGTCGCCCTGGAGGCCGGCTGGATCACGACGGAGGTCGGACGGCAGCCGTGGATCGTCTACGGCGTCATGCGGGTCGAGGACGCGGTGACCTCCGCGCCCAACATCCGGTTCGGCTACTACGCGCTCGTCGTCGTCTACACCGTCCTCACGGTCGGCACGGTGTACGTGCTGCGCCGGCTCGCCCGGAGCGACGAGCCATGACCCTCCCGGAGGTCGTCCTGGCGCTGATGTGGATCGGCGTCACCCTGTACGCGGTGTTCGCGGGGGCCGACTTCGGGGCCGGGATCTGGGAGCTGGCCACGGGTGGCACGCGACGAGCCGCCGCCCAGCGACACCTCGTCGAGGAGCGCATCGGCCCGGTGTGGGAGGCCAACCACGTGTGGCTCATCTTCGTGCTCGTCGTGCTCTGGACCGGCTTCCCGACGGGGTTCGCCGCGATCATGTCGACGCTGTACGTGCCCCTGACCGCCGCTGCGATCGGCATCATCCTGCGGGGCGCCGCCTTCGCCTTCCGGAAGTCCGTCGCGGACGCGCGCGTCCAGCAGGCGTTCGGGCTCGCGTTCGCAGCCTCCTCGCTCCTCACCCCGTTCTTCCTCGGGGTGGTGGCCGGCGCCGTCGCCTCCGGTCGAGTCCACGTCGATCCCGCGTCGATCGATCCGTTCGAGCCGTGGGTGCACCCCACGTCGATCCTGGGCGGGACCTTGGCCGTCGTGACCTGCGCCTACCTGGCGGCCACGTTCCTCGCCGCCGACGCCACGCGGCGGGGCGAGGCCGACCTCGCCGATCGGCACCGCGCCTACGGCATCGTGGCGGCGGTGGCCACGGGCGTCGTCGCGTTCGCCGGCATCTTCGTCCTGCACGCCGACGCGCCCGACCTCTTCGACGGCCTCACCGGGCGCGGGCTGCCCCTCGTCGTCGCCGCCGCGGCCGCG
>DATFFY010000444.1:0-2387 GCA_035249805.1 Acidimicrobiales bacterium
GAACCAGGCCCCATCAAGTGTCCGCAGGCCGCCAACCGACCTCAAGAGGCTGCGACCCTCAGATCCCGATTGGAAGGTCGACGTGGTTCGGTGGGCCTCCATGGGTAGGTCTGGTCATTCTCTTGGTCATTCCCCCTGCCGTAACACGGCAGGCCTGGAACGCACTCAGCAGACGACCCCGCTGACGTGAGCAGCCAGAACGGGTCTGGCCGGCACACGCTGGACGAAGGCTCTTCGACTCGTAATCGGAAGGTCGTCGGTTCGAATCCGACCTCGGGCTCCATTTGTGCTGGTGAAAGGCTATCAAGCAAGGCGGGCACACTCGGGTGGATCAGGCGGTGGCAACCTGAGCGCCCTGATCGGACGTCGGTACACCTTCGGACTGGCCCCGGGGGAGTGTTGCGACCACGCGTGCCCAACGGCGCAAAACCCGTGACCCAGCCCACCGGGGCGCACAGCGTCAGCGACCGATGCCCACCAGGAGGGGTCCTAGTAGCGCCGATGCTCGGATGCTAGATTGGTCGAAACCGCCAGTTCGGCCCGTATGGGGGGAGCCTGGGCGGATTGTTTCTTCCGGATGAACCTCGGGCGATGAGGGACCACGACCGGCCCGGCGAAGAGCGGCAGGCGGGATCCCCGGCGTGGGCGCCGCCGGACGAGGCGACGCTCCGGTCGCTGATCGACCAGGTCCCCGTGACGGTCTACATCGACCGCCTCGACGACATCAGCTCCAACGTCTACATGAGCCCACAGCTCGAGTCCGAGCTCGGTTACTCGACCGAGGAATGGGCCGTCGACGAGGAGCTGCTCCTCAAGGTCCTCCACCCGGAGGACCGCGAACGCGTGCTCACCGAGCACCGGCGGTCGCGCGACACCGGCGAGCCGTTCTGCATGGAGTACCGCATGGTCGCGCGCGACGGGACCGTCCACTGGTTCCTCGACCAGGCGACGGTCATCCCCCACGAGGCGGGTGCGCCGAAGTTCCATCACGGCTTCCTCCTCGACATTACCGAGCGCAAGGAGCTGGAGGAGGCGCTCCGCCGCAGCGAGGAGGAACTTCGGCGGCAGAACCGGTACGTCGAGTCGCTGCTCGAGATCAGCCCGATCGCGATCGTCACCCTCGATCTCGACAGGGTGGTGACGTCATGGAACCTGGCTGCCGAGGCGCTGTTCGGCTACACGCGCACGGAGGCGATCGGGTGTGACCTCGACGACCTCATCGCGGATCGAGACGACCTCCGGGCGGAGGCGGTCGGCTACTACGACGAGCTGGTCCCGGGCGGGCGCTTCCGGGCCATGACGCGGCGTGGCCGGAAGGACGGCACGCTCGTGGACGTCGAGCTCTTCGCGGTACTGGTGACGGTGGAGGGTCGGCCGACCGGATACCTCGTCGTCTACCACGACGTCACCGCGCTCAGGGCGCAGCACGAGGCCGAGCGGCGCTATCGAAAACTCGTCGAGCAGCTCCCACTCGTGACGTATGTCGATGAGGCAGTCCCGGTCGCCTCGTCGATCTACGTCAGCCCCCAGGTGGAAGGCCTGCTCGGCTACCCCCCCGAGGACTGGCTGGCCGATCCCAGCTTCTTCCCCAAGCTCCTGCACCCCGACGACCGGGAGTGGGTCCTGGCCGATCTCGCGCGGATCCTCGCCGCCGGGATGTCGAGCTGGGCGTTGGAGTACCGCCTGATGGCTCGCGATGGACGGACGGTGTGGGTGCGGGACGAGGCCATTGTCGAGCGGGACGAGGACGGGACGGCACGCTATGTCCAGGGCTTCCTGATCGACATCACCGAGCGCAAGCGGGCCGAGAATGCGCTGCGCAGCAGCGAGGCGGAGGTGCGGCGTCAGAAGCAGTTCTTCCAGTCGCTGCTGGAGCACAGTTCGACGGCGATCGTCACGATCGATCTCGACGGGAGGGTCACCTCGTGGAACCCGGCGGCGGAACGGCTCTTCGGGTACACGCGGGAAGAGGCGTGCGGGCGCAACGTGGACGACCTCGTCGCCCGATCGGAGGAGCTGCACGCCGAGGCGGTGGACCTCTCCCAGCAGGCCGGCATGGGTCGGGCAGCGCACCTCGTCACCCGTCGGACCCGCAAGGACGGGACGCTGGTGGATGTCGACGTGCGGGCAGCCCCCATCGTCGTTGGCGCCAAGCAGGTCGGGATGCACGCGATCTACCACGACATCGGCGAGCTGCTGCGGGCCCGCCGCCAGGCCGAGGCCGCCACCGAGGCCAAGAGCGCCTTCCTCGCCACCATGAGCCACGAGATCCGGACGCCGATGAACGCGGTCATCGGCATGACCGAGCTCCTGCTCGACACCGAGCTGTCCGCCGAGCAACGGAACCTGGCCGAGATCATCCGCACCAGCGGGGACGCACTCCTCGC
>DATFFY010000445.1:0-6116 GCA_035249805.1 Acidimicrobiales bacterium
CCGGGCTCGCCCTCGCGTGGAGCGAGGTGCGGACGGTCGACGCGCTCACCGGCACCGGCTACGGCCAGCTGCTGCTCGTGAAGGTCGGTGTGGTCGCGGTGATCGCCGGGCTCGGCGCGTACAACCACCTCCGGCTCGTCCCCGCGATGGCCCAGGGCAAGACGAAGGCCTCGCTGGCACTCCTCGGCCGCACGGTGCGCGTCGAGGCGCTCGCCCTCGTGGCGGTCGTCGGGCTCACCGCGGTGCTCGTCGTCGTCACGCCGGGCCGGACCGAGGCGGCCGGCGGGCCGGTCGAGCGGATCATCGAGCTCGGCGACGTCGGTTCGGTGCAGCTCGTCGTCGCCCCCGCCCGCGCCGGGTTCAACCAGCTCCACCTCTACACGTTCGATGCCGCGGGTCGCCCCGCGGAGCTGGCCGAGACGATCGACCTCGAGCTCGCATTGCCCGCCGCCGACCTCGGGCCGATCGAGCGGACCGCCGCCCGGGCCGGTCCCGCCCACGCCCAGCTCAACGGGAACGACCTCGCGGTGGGCGGGACGTGGGAGATCACCATCCGCGTGCGCGTCGACCGCTTCACCGAAGCCTCCGGCACGGCCCAGGTGCCGGTCGCGGACTGAACCCAACCCTTCCTGACCCCAGCCCCCGGAAGGAGCTCCGATGTCGATCCGATCCACCCTCACCGTCGCCGGGCTCTCGGCCGCCGGCCTGCTGGCCCTGGCCGCCCCCGCCGCTGCGCACGTCGGACCGAGCGAGACCAGCGCACCCGCCGGCAGCTACCTGAAGTTCGAGCTCCGCGTGCCCCACGGGTGCGGCGAGACCGGCAACACCACCAGGGTCGAGGTGCAGGTCCCCGACGGGATCACCAGCGTGACGCCGCAGGTCGTCCCCGGTTGGACGATCGAGCGCACGACCGAGCAGCTCGACCCGCCGCTCGACGACGGCCACGGGGGCCAGATCGCCGAGCGCACCTCGGTGGTCACGTGGACGGGCGGCCCCCTGGCCCACGACCAGCTGGAGGAGTTCGGCCTCTCGGTGAAGCTGCCGGAGGAGCCCGGCACGATCCTGTTCCCCACGATCCAGACCTGCGACGACGGTACGACCGCCGAGTGGATCGAGGTACCGCCCCCCGGGGGCGAGGAGCCGGAGAAGCCAGCCCCCGCGATCGAGGTGACCGTCGCGGCCGAGGACCTCGACGAGGCCGAGCCGGCGTCCGCGACGGACGACGACGACGATGACGACGGGTCGAGCCGGGGCCTCGCGATCGCGGGGATCGCGCTCGGCGCGGCCGGGCTCGCCACAGGTGGGGCCGCCCTCCGTCGCGCCCGAACGGGCGGCTGACGCGCCATGCTCGAGGCCGTGCACCACCGCCTGTCCCTCACCGCCCGACTCGTCGCCGTCACGGCGGTCCTGCTCGTCGCCGACGCCTCACCCGCGATGGCGGACCCCGCGGGGCCGGGCGACTTCCGCTCCGAGGTCACCGGGATCGTCCCCGCGGTCGACGGGGTCGAGGCCGAGGTGCAGGGCGGTGACGCCTTCCTGGAGCTTCGGGTCGACGAGGGCCACTCGGTCGTCGTGGAGGGCTACTCCGGCGAGCCGTACCTGCGCTTCCGCGAGGACGGCACCGTCGAGCGCAACCGCCGCTCCCCCGCCACCTACGTGAACGACGACCGCGAGGGTCAGGGCGACATCCCGCCCGACGCCACTGCCGACGCCGAGCCCTCGTGGGAGGAGGTGGCCGACGGCGGGACCTACGCCTGGCACGACCACCGCATCCACTGGATGCAGGACGCCAGCCCGAGCGTGCCGCGCGGCAGCCGCGTCGGCGGCGTCTACGACCCCTGGCAGGTGCCGATCGAGGTCGACGGGACCGCGACGAACATCCGGGGCACGCTCACCTACGAGGACTCGACCTCCCCGTTGCCGTGGATCGCGGTCGGCCTGGTGGTCGCCGGTGCGCTGGCCTGGCTCGGCCGGGGCCGGGCCACGATGGCGGCGCCGGCCGCCCTCACCGTGATCTCGGTCGCGGCGGTCGTGGTCGGCCGGGCCGACTTCGCGGCCAGCCCCGGCGGCGGCGACGCGCTGCTCTGGATCCTGCCGGTCGTGGCCCTCGTCGCCGCGGTCGTCGGCCTCGTGCCGGCCACGACTCGGTTCGCGCTCGTCGGCACCCTCGCGTCGGTCGCGTCGCTCTCGGGCTGGGCCCTGTTCCGCATCGACGTCCTGACCGAGCCCGTCCTCCCCACCCCCCTCCCCTTCGCATTGGACCGTGCAACCACGACGGTTGCGCTGGGAGTCGCGGTGGCAGCGGCCTACCTCGCCCTCGCCAGCGGAGCCCTCAAGCTGCCCGACCTCCCCGACGACTGAGCGCGGCCGGAAGGCCGCACGAAACCCAAGTTCGCCGCAGGCCGCCGAAGGCGGCCGAGGACGAGGCGCTAGAGCCAGCCGATCTTCTTGAAGCGGCGGTAGAGGACGCCGCAGACGGCTCCGACGAGGAGGAGCACCAGCAGGTAGCCGTACTTCCACCCGAGCTCGGGCATGTGGTCGAAGTTCATGCCGTAGATGGCCCCGGCGACGGTCGGGAAGCCGCCGATGGCGAGCCATGCGGAGATCGTCCGCATGTCGTCGTTCTGCCGGGTGGTGACCAGCGCGAGGTTGGCGTCGAGCGCGTCGGACAGGAGCACGCGGAACTGCGACGCGGAGGCGACCACCCGGGTGAGGTGGTCCTCGACGTCGCGGAAGTACGAGGCCAGCTCCGGGTGCGCCCCCGGGAGGTTGCCCGCGGCCAGCCGGTGCAGCGGCTCGAGGAACGGCTCGGTGTTGCGGTGCAGGTCGAGGACCTCGCGCTTGAGCTTGAAGATGCGCTGGCTCGGGTCCACGCCGCGGGGCCGGTTCGGGTCGAAGACGGCATCCTCGATCTCGGCCAGGTCGTTGTCGAGCCCCGCGATGACCGGCCCGTAGTCGTCGACGACACGGTCGATCACGGCGTGGAGCACGGCCATCGGGCCGCAGCGGATCCGCTCGAGGTCCCGCTCGATGTTGGCCCGCACCTCCGCCAGCGCGCTCGCCTCGCCGTGGCGCACCGACACCACGTAGCGCTTGCCGACGAAGAGCTGGATCTCGGCGAAGTGCACGGACTCGGTGACGTCGTCGTAGCGGGCCGTCTTGAGGACGACGAACAGGTCCCCGTCGTAGACCTCGAGCTTCGGGCGCTGGTGGGCGACGACCGCGTCCTCGACCGCCAGCTCGTGCAGGCCGAGCTCCACGCGGACCGCCTCGAACTCCTCGAAGGTCGGCTCGTAGAGGCCGATCCACACGAACGTGTCGGGCTTCTCGATGGCCTCGAGCGCGTGGTCGACGGCGAGCACCCCGGGCCGACGGTGCCCGTTCTCGTAGACGGCGCAGTCGACGATCACGCCGCCATTGAACCGCAGGTCGTGGCAGGCTCGCCGCATGGACCCGGCCACGCACCTCGCCCACCTCCGCGCCGACGCGTCGGCGCTGCTGGCCGCCGCGGTGGCCGATCCCGACGCGGCCGTGCCTGCCTGCCCCGGTTGGGACCGGCGGACGGTGCTCCAGCACCTGTGCGTCCCCTACGGCTGGGCGATCGCGCAGGCCGAGGCGGGGCCCGACGACAAGCGCGGGTTCCGCGACGCGGTCCGGCCCGGCGAGGACGACGACCTGTTCGAGTTCTTCGAACGGGCCGCCGCTCGCGTCGTCGAGGTCCTCGGCGCGATGGACGTCGCCGCGACGTGGCCGACGTTCGCCGGACCCCGCCCGGGCGCGTGGTTCCCACGCCGCATGGCGGTCGAGACCGCGATCCACCGCCACGACGCGGCCGGCGGCGCCATCGACCCGGTGCTCGCGGTGGACGGTGTCGACGAGCTCCTGGAGGAGCTGGCCCCGCTCCTGCCGCCGGACCGGTTCGCGGGCACGGGCTCGACGCTCCACCTCCACGCCACCGACGTCGACACCGGCGAGTGGCTCGTGACGCTCGGGCCCGAGCGCGTCACGAGCGAGCGCGTGCACGCGAAGGGCGACGCCGCGGTCCGGGCGGCGGCCTCGGACCTCTTCCTGTTCGCGTGGAACCGGGTGCCGCTCGACGACCGCTTCGAGGTGATCGGCGACCGCGCCGCGGCGGAGCGCTGGTCCACGACGATCGTCATCTGACGCCTACGGCTGCTCGCAGCCCACGTCCTTCTCCGGGGCCTCGTCCCGGTTGCGGAAGGTCGCGACGAAGCGCTCCAGCCGTGGATCGTCGACGGCGTCCAGCCGGAGCTGCCGGCCCCACGAGGTGGCGACGACCGCCTCTCCCGGGCCCAGGTCCGGGTACGGCGCCGCGACGACGTCGTCGTTGTCCTCCGTGAGCCCGCGGATGACCGCCGCGTCCGCGGCAGACAGGGACGGCGAGTAGGCAAGCCACACGGCGCCGTGCTCCATCGTGTGCACGAGGAGCTCGTCGGGGACGACCTGGTCGAAGAACGCGCACGGCGCGGCGGATGGGCCGTGCGGACCACCCGCCGGCGGCGACCGGTCGTAGTCGACGTCGGCCCGGGTGTGCTCGTAGGGCGGGATGCGGATGGTCTCGACGCCGGGGATGCCGTCCTCGGCCGCCTCGTCGTCGTCACCGCACGCGGCGACCGCGACGGCCAGCGCGAGCACGGCCCCGAGCAGACGGGTGCGCCTCACGCGGCGGGCGCGGGCGTCCAGCTCGCGGGCAGGTGCTTGATGCCGTTGATGAAGTTCGACCGGAGGCGCACGGGCTCGCCGGCCGCCCGGAGGTCGGGCATGCGCCGGAGCAGCTCGCGGAACATGACGGTGATCTCGCGGCGGGCGAGGTGGGCGCCGAGGCAGAAGTGCGGTCCCGGCCCGCCGAAGCCGAGGTGGTCGTTCGGGGTGCGGGTCAGGTCGAAGCGGAACGGGTCGTCGAACACGGCGGCGTCGCGGTTGGCCGAGGCGTACCAGAGCACGACCTTGTCGCCCGCCGCGAACTCGTGGTCGCCGAGGCGGGCCCCGTCCTGCGTGACGGTCCGGCGGAAGTGGATCACGGGCGTGGCCCAGCGCACGATCTCCTCCACCGCGGTCGGGGCCAAGCCGTCGAAGTCGGCCTGCCAGGCGGCGAGCTGGTCGGGGTGCTCGGTCAGCGCCAGCAGGCCGTGGGAGATCGCGTTGCGGGTGGTCTCGTTGCCGGCCACGACGAGCAGCACGAAGAAGGAGGCCAGCTCCGCCGGGCTCAGGCTCTCGCCGTCCACCTCGGCGGTCACGAGCGCGGTGGTCAGGTCGTCCTGCGGTTCCTCCACCCGCGCCTCGCCCAGCTCGGTGATGAGGAGGGTGAGGTCCTGGGCGGCGCCGAGGAGCGCGCCGACGATGCCGGACTCGGTCTGCTCGGGCACGTACTCCTCGTCGGCCAGGCCGAGGATCACGTTCGTCCGGTCGAAGATGAACCGCTCCTGGCTGCGGGGGATGCCCATCATGTCGACGATGATCCGCAGCGGCAGCGTGGCGGCGACGTCGGTGACGAAGTCGCCCTCGCCCCGCTCGATCACGTCGTCGACGATGCCGGCTGCGATCGACTCGACGTCGGCCTTCATCGAGTCGAGCTGCTTGGGCGTGAACCCGCGCGACACGATGCGGCGCAGCCGCGCGTGGCGCGGGTCGTCCATGTTGATCATCGAGCCGAGGAACTCGAGGAACGGCTCGGGCAGGTCACCGATGTTGGTGCCCTTGCCGGAGCAGAACAGGTCCGGGTGCTTCGACGCCTCGAGCACGTCGGCGTGGCGGGTGAGCGACCAGTAGCCGGGCCCGCGCGGGAGGATCTCGCTCTCGAGGTCCGGCTCCTGGAAGAAGCGGATGGGGTCCTGCTCCCGCAGGGTCAGGAACGCGCCCTCCCGCTCGGCGAGGGGGCGGGTCCACAGCTCGATGTCGGACAGGTCGATCTCGTCGAGCGCCAGGGTCTGCTGCGGCTCCATGCGGCGAATCTAGACCGCACGGTCAAGCGCGCTGCCAGTCCCCTAGGCCACGCCCTCGAACGCCGCCGCCCGGATGCCGATGCCGGCCAGCTTCTCGAGGAACGGCACCGGCTCGACGATCGCCCCGAGCCCGGCCGCGCCCGGGCGGAGGAG
>DATFFY010000446.1:0-7571 GCA_035249805.1 Acidimicrobiales bacterium
GTCCACCCGGACGGCTGGCCGGAGCGCATCCGCCTCGGTCGGCCCGCCGACGTGCTCGTCCCCGCGGGCCATCCCTGGTCGGACCAGCCGGGGACGACGGTCGTGGGCAGCGCGGCCGAGCTGCTCGACCGCACCGTGGCCGCGCTCGTCGTCGCCACCGAGCCGATCGTCGAGGCCTGTCGCGCCCTCGCGCCCGTGGGCCGAGCCGGCCTCTGGAACGAGGTGGGCGACGCGCTGGGCACCGCGCTGGCCGACGAGGAGCAGGTCGTGGTGACGCGCGCGATGGTGGCGATCCTCGACCACGCCGTACGGGCCCCGTCGGCGCGGTGGAGGGCGCGGCCCTCGCTGCGGTTCGCCGACTCGGCGCTCGGTCCACTGCACGTCGTGCAGAAGGGCGGGTGCTGCCTCGCCTACACCCGCGAGCACTGGCCCGACGTCCCCGAGGAGCTGCTCGGCGAGGCCGAGCGCCAGTACCACGCCCGCTTCCCCACCTCGCCCGACGAGCGGCACTACTGCTCGACCTGCTCGCTCCGCTCTCCCGAGGACTGCGACGCCCGCCAGGTGTGCTGGCGCGAGCTCGTCCACGCCGAGCGGGCCACCGCCCCCTGATCCACCCACCCCCCACCCACAGGAGCGCACCGTGACCACCCCGACCCGACCTCGCCCCCTGCGCGCGCTGCTCGTGCTGCTCGCGCTGCTGGGGCTCCTCGCCGCCTGCGGCGACGACGACACCGGCGCCGAGACCGGGGGCGAGCCCGCTTCGGCCACCCGCACCGTCGAGGGGGCGTACGGCCCCATCGAGATCCCCAGCGACCCGCAGCGGATCTTCGCCGACATCGTGACCGTCGACTACCTCACGGCCCTGGGGTTCGACACGACCCGGATCGTCGGCGTGTTCGACGCGGAGCACTTCGCCGAGGAGGACGGCTACCTCGGCGACTTCTTCAACGGCCAGGAGCTCGCCGACCCCGGGTTCCAGTACGAGATGAACGTCGAGGCGGTCGCGGCTGCGGAGCCCGACCTCATCCTCGTGCCGTTCGACCAGATCGACGGCGCGCCGCAGCAGGCCGAGCTCGGCGACATCGCGCCGCTCCTCGTCGTGCCCACCAGCACGGGCGAGGACCCGGCGGGGCGCTACGGCGGTTCGGCCTCCTTCCAGGACTGGCGGGGCACGATCCGCGCCTACGGCGAGCTCCTCGGGCTCGAGGAGGAGGCCGAGGCGCACATCGCCGAGACCGAGGGCCTCATGGACGACGTGCGAGAGCAGCACGGCGAGCTCATCGCCCGCATCACCGTCAACCAGGCCAAGACCACCAGCGACTACGTGGCCATCAACGCGCTCGACATCCCCGGCGGCTCGCTCAGCTCGCTCCTGCTCACCGAGCTCGGCTTCCGGGCGCCGGACGCCGTCGCCGGGCTGACACCGGACGAGTACGGCTCGATCGACATCTCGGCCGAGAACACCCACCTCATGGACGCCGACCTCCTCTTCCTCGAGGTGCGGGAGGGCTCCACCCGCCATGAGGAGAGCCCGCTGTGGGCCGGCCTCGGCGTCGTCCGCGCCGGCGACGTGGTCGTCGTCGGCAACCACTGGGAGTTCGGCGGTGCCGTCGCCGCCCGCCAGGTCGTGCGGGACATCGACGCCGCCCTCGACGACTACGCCACCGAGCAGAAGGGATGAGCCCGACCGTGATCCACACCACCTCCCCCCGAGCGGGTCGACGCCGACCGAGCCTCCGATGGGCCCTCGTCGCCGTCGCGCTCGCGCTCGTCGCCGCGGCCTGCGGGGACGACGACACCTCCGGGTCGGGCACCGGGGACGACACCACCGAGACACCTGCGGCCTTCCCGGTCACCATCGAGCACGAGTTCGGCGAGACGACCATCGACGAGGCGCCGGAGCGCATCGTCGCCGTCGGCCTCGTCGAGCAGGACGCGCTGCTGGCGCTCGGCATCGTCCCGATCGGCACGACCGAGTGGTTCGGGGAGCAGCCCGGCGCGATCTGGCCGTGGGCCCAGGACGAGCTCGCGGCCCTCGGCGGCGAGGCGCCCACGGTGGTCGGCGACGCGACGGCGGTGAACTTCGAGAAGGTCGCCGCCCAGCAGCCCGACCTGATCCTGGCGATCTACGCCGGCCTCACCGACGCCGACTACGAGAAGCTCGCCCAGATCGCGCCCACCGTGGCGCAGCCCGAGGGCTACGTGGACTACGGGACCCCGTGGGAGGAGTCGACCCGCATGGTCGGGCAGGCCGTGGGCAAGGCCGAGGAGGCGGAGGCGCTGGTCGAGGAGACCGAGGCGCTGTTCGCCGCCGCGGCCGAAGCGCACCCGGAGTTCGCGGGCAAGCGCGCGCTCGTGGCCACGCCCTACGAGGGCATCTACGTGTACGGCCCCCAGGACCCGCGGGGTCGCTTCCTCGAGGCGCTCGGGTTCGAGCTCCCGCCCGAGCTGGCCGAGATCGCCGGTGAGGAGTTCGGCGGCGATCTCGCCGACGAGCGGGTCGAGGTGCTCGACGTCGACGCCATCGTCTGGCTCGACGCGCCGCCGGACGCGTCCGCACCGTTGAGCGAGGTGTACCGCGGCCTGCGCGTGCACACCGAGGCCCGCGAGGTGTTCCTCGACAGCTTCGGCACGGCGCTCGGTGGCGCGACGTCGTTCGTCAGCGTCCTCAGCCTGCCCTTCCTGCTCGAGGGTCTGGTACCTCGCCTCGCGCTCGCGGTCGACGGCGACCCTGCGACGGAGGTCCCGCTGGCCACCGAGTGACGCCGGCGGCGCCGTCGGGGCGATGACTTCCGCGATGTGCCATCGTCAGAGGCGCATGCGAATCGTGATCCAGGAGTTCATCAGCCTCGACGGCGTCGTGCAGGCTCCCGGTGGGCCGAAGGAGGACACCGACGGCGGCTTCCGGCACGGCGGCTGGTCGGGCCCGTTCTTCGACCCCGAGGTGATGGGGAGCGAGATCGGCGCCGCGCTCGAGCGGGCCGAGGCGCTGCTCCAGGGCGGCCGCACCTGGCGCGTCATGGCGTCGGCCTGGCCGGGTCGGGCCGGCGACCCGTTCGCGGACCACATGAACAGCATCCCGAAGTACGTCGTGTCCGACACGGTCACCGACGACGAGCTGGCCACGTGGTCACCGACCGAGCGCATCCCCGTCGCGGACCTCGCCACCCGCGTCGCCGCGCTGCGCGAACAGCCGGGCGGCGAGATCAACGTCATGGGCAGCCCCTCGGTCGTCCGCGGCCTCCTGGCCGCCGACCTGGTCGACGAGCTGTTCCTGATGATCGAGCCGATCGTGCTCGGCGGCGGGAAGTCGATCTGGTCCGACGACGGCGTCGCCAAGACCTTCGAGCTCACATCGGTCGCCACCACGGCCACCGGCGTCCAGGTCTCCCGCTACCAGCGGGCCCGCTAGATCGCGCGCTCGCGGCCCTGCCAGTAGGGGTCGCGCAGCTTCCGCTTCTCGAGCTTCCCCGTCTCGGTGCGGGGGAACTCGTCGTGGAAGTCGAAGCTGCGGGGCACCTTGAAGCCGGCCAGGCCCTCGCGACTGAAGGCCGTGAGATCGGCGACCAGCGCGTCGTCGCCCGCGTACCCGGCCTGGAGCTGGACAGCGGCCTTGACCTGCTCGCCGAACTCCTCGTCCGGCACGCCGAACACGGCGACGTCCGCGACGGCGGGGTGGGTGATGAGGTGGGCCTCGATCTCCGCGGGGTAGATGTTCACGCCCCCGGAGATGATCATGTCGATCTTCCGGTCCGACAGGAACAGGTAGCCGTCCTCGTCGAGGTAGCCGACGTCGCCGACGGTCACGGTCGTGGGGTCGAGGTGGGCCGACGCGGTCTTCGCGTCGTCGCCCAGGTAGCTGATCTCCGCGCCGAGGAGGCTGCGCACGTAGACCGTGCCGACCTCGTTCGGTCCGAGCGGCTGCCCGTCCTCGCCCACGATGAGGATCTCCGCCACCGGCGCCGCCTTGCCGACGCTGCCCGGCTTCTCCAGCCACTCCTCGCTGGTGATGAGGGTGCCGATGCCGGCGTCGGTGGCCGCGTAGGTCTCGTAGATGACCGGACCCCACCAGTCGATCATCTGGCGCTTCACGGTCGGCGGGCAGGGCGCCGCGGTGTGGTACACGCAGCGCAGGCTCGACCCGTCGAACGCGGCTCGCACCTCGTCGGGCAGGCGGAGCATGCGGACGAAGTGCAGGGGCACGCAGTACGCGGTGGTGATCGCCTGCTCGTCGATCGTGCGCAGGGTCTCGGCCGCGTCGAACCGCGGGAGGAGCACCGCGGTGTTCCCGACCGCGAACGGGATCATGCCGAGCAGGTACGGGCCGCCGTGGTACAGCGGCGCGTTGATGAGGACGCGTCCCTCCATCGGGATGGAGAGCAGCGAGCAGTAGCCCGCGAGCGCCATCCGCAGCACCTCGATGGGCGCCCCGGCGGGCAGAGCGCTCGACTGCACGCCCTTGGGCCGGCCCGTGGTGCCCGACGTGTACATCATGACCGTGCCGAGGGACTGGTCCGCCGGCTCGGTCGGGTCCGCGGCCGCGAGCAGCGCCTCGTAGTCGTGGGTCCCGGACGGTGCATCGCCGCCGAAGACGATCACGTCCCGTACGGCATCGATCTTGTCCGCCGCCGCCAGCGCGAGGTCGACGAACGCGGCGTCGGCGACGAGGGCCGACGCGCCGCTGTTCTCGAGGATGTAGGCGAGCTCGTCGGCGGTGAAGTGCCAGTTCAGCGGCGGGCAGGTGATGCCGGCGTGGTTGACCGCGGTGTGGATCTCCAGCGTCTCGTGCCGGTTCCCGCCGAGCAGGGCGACCGTGCCCGCCCCGTGCCCGAGGCCCCGAAGGGCGTCGACGCAGCGGTTGGCTCGCGCGTCGAACTCCGCCCAGGTCCAGGTGCCCGTCGGGTCGACGACGGCCTCGTCGTCCCCTCGCACGTCGACGATCGCCTTCGCGAGCGTCACCATCAGCGTCCCCCTCCCAGCCCGGCCGGCGCCGGATCCTACCGACCTTCGCCGGTCACCGAGGAGGCGGCGCCGCGGCGCCGCGGGCCATCAGAACAGGTCGAGGATGGCGCGGCCGAGGAAGACGACGAGGAGCACGCCGACGGCGCCGATGACGGTCCCGATCGCGGCGATGACGAGGTCGCGCAGGAGCACCCCGAGGCTGAGCACGACGACGCCGAGCGACGGGAAGGTGTCGAGCCCCGAGAACGGGGGGGCCAGGAAGGCCGTGAGGCACAGCCCGAACACGACGAGCCCGATGCCGGCCCGGGCCAGGCGCAGCTCGAGCAGCCGCGAGAACCTCGGCCGCGAGAAGCGCTCGAGCCAGCGGATGCGCCGCAGCAGCGCCTGCTGGAACTTCGTGCTCGACAGGCCCTTCAGCTCCCGGTTCGCCCACCGCTCCGGGATCCAGACCTCCCGGCGGCCGATCACCAGCTCGAGGGCCAGGAGCATCGCCACCGCTTCGAGCACGTGGCTCACACCGCCGGTCGGGATCGGCAGCGCGGGGAAGGCCATCAGCACCACGAAGAGCACGGCGAAGCTGCTCGGCCCGAACGTCTCGACCAGGTCGCCCACCGTCTTGTGGCGATCGGAGGTCATCCAGTCCTCCAGCTGGTCGCTCAGCTTCCCGAGCTCCTCCGGGTCGTCCATCCCGAGCAGCGTAGGGAGGCGCGCGGCGCCTTGGTCTCCTCGCGAGCGCCGCGGGAGCCGGGAGCGCTCAGCTCGTCGGCGGCGTCAGGTGCCGGCGAGGACCCAGACCAGCAGGGTCCAGAAGGCGACGAGCGCAAGGCCGACGGCCAACCAGGCCCAGTCGACGTGGCGGCGCACCCCCTCCAGCCGCACGGACGCCTGCGGCGCCTCCTCCCGCAGGACCTGCTGGATGTGCTGCATCTGCTGCATCTCGGTCTCCCCCTGCTCCGCCCACGAGGACCCTGGCCCGGGTCGTTGCACGGTGCACGCAGAATGCGGTTCCGTCCGAAGTGTTCGGGTTGCGCAGGCGCGATCCCCTCTAGGCTTCGCGGCCACGAGCTGACCAGTCGTTCAACCGAGCGGGCGGAGACGGCGCTGGCCACGGAGACCCACGCAACCCACCAGGCCCTCCTCGACGCGGGGGTCGAGCTCCTCCGGGAGATGACGCCGGCCACCCTCGTCGCCGCGCTCCGGACGCGGGAGATCGCGCGCCGGGCCGGGGTCAGCCCGCCGACGTTCTTCCACCACTTCCGGACGATCGACGACTACGCCCGGGCGCTCGTGGCCCACGTGTTCTCGCCGACCCGGACCAGCCTGGAGGGCGTCGTGACCGAGGGTCTGCGGGAGGTGCAGCGGTTGCGGCTCCCGGCCGAGCAGTCGATCGCCTACCACCGCCGCGATCTGCACATGGCCGCGGCGGACCCCGACTTCCGCCTCCGCACGGGGCTGTGGGCGCTCGGTGGCCCCGCGGTCGACGGCCCGTTCTCCGAGGGGCTCCGCGAGCTCGACCGCCAGCTCATCCCGCAGGCCGAGGCACTGCACCGGCTCTGGGGACGCGAGGTCCGCCCGCCGCTCGACATGCGCTCCCACCTCGCGGTGCAGCTCGCGCTCCTGCAGGGGTCGGTCATGCGCCACCTGGCCGAGGGCGACGTCATGACCCCCGAGCGCTACGCGCGAGCGGCGGCGGCGCTGAGCATGGTCATGCTGCGGCCCACCGGGGACCGGCGGACCCTCGACGACCGCCTGTCGGAGATGAACTACTACCCGGGCTCCCGGGCGGTGCTGGGCAGCCAGAGCGAACGGCGCAGCACGACACGCGCCCGGCTCCTCGACGCGGCCGCCGAGCTGTTCGCCGAGTACGGCTACGAAGCCGCGTCGATCTCGGCGGTGGCCCGCACCGCCGGCGTCCACGTCGCGACCCTGTACGAGCACTTCGAGTCCAAGGCCCACGTCGGCCTGACGCTCTTCGACGCGCACGCCTCCGCCCAGCTCGCCGCACTCGGCGCGGCGGACGCGGCCGGGGCCCTGCGCCAGCACCTCGAGGAGGTGGCCGACTTCGTCGCCACGCACAGCGACCTCGCCCGGCTGTACCTCACCGTGGTGGCCTGCGGCGACCAGCCCGCAGGGTTCGACGATGGGCTCCGCAGCGCCACCCTTCGGCTCGTCACGGCGCTCCCCGACGAGCGGCTCGAGGGCCGCGACCCGGGCCGGACCACCGACGAGCTGCTCGTGTGCACGATCGGCGCGATGCTGCGCCACCCCGGCGACGGGGCGGCCGGCGCCGCCGCGAGCGCGCTGCGCCTGCTGCCGCGCGAGGTCAGCGGACGACCCGGTAGCCGGCCGTCCTCTCGACGGCGGTGACGTAGTCGGTGGTCACGACGGTGACCGGCAGCGTGGTGCCCGACGCCGCGGCACCGATGGGGAGGCTGCCTTGGAAGGTGCCGTCGTCGCGCAGGACGAGCGCCACGTACGCACCCGTGCCGACGCGGGCCCAGACCGACAGGTCCTTCGGCGCCTTGGTGGCGCTGACGGCTCGGGCGACGACGGCGATCGGCCCGCGTCCGGACGCGCCGGTCGCGGGCGAGAGGACGTCGAGGGAGAGG
>DATFFY010000447.1:0-2452 GCA_035249805.1 Acidimicrobiales bacterium
TCTCGCGCGTCGACGGGTCGACGTGGTGCCACCGGCCGGTGGTGTCGTGCCAACCGTCGTCGATGCCCCACGCGTCCCCGCCCACCTGCATGTCAGGGCGCCGAGCTGCCGTCGTCCGGACCCTTGCCCCGCCGCTCGTCGGCGAACTCGCGCAGCGCGTCCACGTCGACCCCGTCGCACGTGCGCTTGTACAGCCAGGCCGTCGCGACGACCGGGTCCTCGAGGTCCGGGTTCGGCGCGACGACCACGCCCTCGCCGGCCAGGCCCTCCAGCTCGGCGACCTGCTCAGCGGGCAGGTCGGGCCGGTGCTGGAGCAGGACGTCGCCCTGCTCCAGCACCCCGACCTGCACCGGTCGCGTCAACGGCTCGTCGGCGACGCCCTCGACGGGAGGGCCCGGCTGGTGGGGACCGCTGGTGGGCGGGTCCGAGGTGTACTCGAGCCCCTCGTCGCCGAGGACGTGCACGAGGAACTGGGGGTCGAGGGCCTCCCGGACGATGGGCCCGCACACCCCGTCGGCGCGGCCGGCGTCGTCGCCACCGCAGGCCGCCAGCGGCAGCGCGAGGGCCGCCACGGCTGCGATCACGGGGGGTAGCCGCACCCGCCGGAGCGTAGACTGCCTCGAATGTCCAGATCCCTGGTCGAGCGCCGCCTCTCCGAGGTCGGGGCGCGCCTGAAGCAGCTGCGGGAGGAGCTCGCCGTCTCGGAGGAGCAGCTCACGCACCTCGCCGAGGCCGCCGAGGACGCCCGGCTGCGCGCGCTCGTGTCCGAGACGCCGGTGGCCGATCGGGAGCACCAGGAGGCCCAGCGGCACGCCGACGCCATGGCCCGGCACCGCGCCGAGGTGCTCGAGGGGATCGCGAAGCTGGAGGCGAGCCAGGACGAGCTCCTCGACCGCCTCCTGGTGGAGACGAAGCCATGACGAAGGTGGTGATCGCGGAGGACGAGGCCATCATCCGGCTCGACCTCAAGGAGACCCTCCTGGAGGAGGGGTACGAGGTGGTGGGGGAGACCGGCCGCGGGGACGAGGCCGTCCAGCTCGTGCGCGAGCTCCAGCCGGACCTCGCGATCCTCGACATCAAGATGCCGGGGCTCGACGGCCTGGCCGCCGCCCGGGAGATCAGCGCCGATCGCCGGTCCGCCGTCCTGATCCTCACGGCCTTCTCCCAGCGGGACCTGATCGAGCAAGCACGCGACGCCGGCGCGCTGGCGTACCTGGTGAAGCCGTTCCAGCGGTCCGAGCTCATCCCGGCCGTCGAGGTGGCCCTCGGCCGCTTCCGCGAGATGCAGGCCCTCTTCGACCAGAACTCGAGCCTCGAGGAGCAGCTCGAGACCCGCAAGGTCGTCGACCGGGCCAAGGGCCTCCTCATGGACGAGCAGGGGCTCAGCGAGTCCGAGGCGTTCTCGTGGATCCAGAAGCGAGCGATGCACGACCGCAAGACGATGCGCGTCGTGGCCGGCGAGGTCATCGCGGGCGAGCTCTCGCCCGAGTCCTAGCCTGCCCACCGTGGCGAAGCGGCCCGGGCCGATCCTGCTCATCGACGGGAACTCCCTCGTCTACCGCGCCTTCTTCGCCCTCCCGACGGACCTGGCGACGGCGTCCGGGCAGGTCACGAACGCGGTGTTCGGGTTCACGTCGATGCTCGTGAACCTCCTGCGGGACCACAAGCCGAGCGCGATCGCGGTGGCGTTCGACCGGCCCGAGCCCACCTTCCGCCACGAGCGGGTGGCGACGTACAAGGGCAACCGGGACAGCGCGCCGGACATCCTCCGCCAGCAGATGGGCCTGGCCCGGCAGGTGGTGGAGTCCCTGACCATCCCGATCTACGAGGTGGTGGGCTTCGAGGCCGACGACGTCATCGCCACGCTGGCCACCCAGGGTCGCGACCGCGGCGACGACGTCATCGTCGTCACCGGCGACCGCGACACGTACCAGCTCGTCGAGGACCCGCACGTGAAGGTGCTCTACAACAAGCGCGGCGTGTCCGACTACGCGCTCTACGACGAGGCCGGCATCCAGGAGCGCACCGGCGTGCCGCCGACGCTGTACCCGCAGTACGCGGCGCTGCGGGGCGATCCGTCGGACAACCTGCCGGGCGTGCCCGGCGTGGGCGAGAAGACGGCGGCGAAGCTGATCGTCACGTACGGGGGCATCGACGGGATCTTCGAGCACCTCGACGAGCAGACGCCGAAGCTGCGCGAGAACCTCGGTGCACACGAAGCGGCCGTCCGCCAGAACGCCGAGGTGATGGTGCTCGTGCGCGACGTGCCGCTCGAGGCGGGCATCGAGTCCCTCTCGTTCGACGTCGACGCCATCGACATCGCCGAGGTCCGGCGCCTCTTCGAGTTCCTCGAGTTCAACACGCTGTTCGATCGCCTCTCGGAGGCCCTCGAGACCGATCTCGGCCCGTCGAGCTCGGAGGCCGTGATGCTCGAGGCCGAGGTGCAGCTCGT
>DATFFY010000448.1:0-2010 GCA_035249805.1 Acidimicrobiales bacterium
CGACCCGGCCCAGGCCGAGCTCGTGGCCGAGGCGCTGGCCCGGCTCGGCCTGTCGTTCGTCCTCACCCGCGAGAGCGCCCTCCCGGTCGACGACCCCGCCGCCCTCCGCGAGGCCGTCGGATCGCTCGTGCTCCCCCTGCTCGGCCGTCGATAGCCTCCGGGCATGGCCGACCCGGGCGAGACCCCCGTCAACATCAAGTCGCGGAGCCACGAGGTCACCGACTTCCCCCGCCGGGCCGGGGCTCGGGCGATGCTCCGGGCGATCGGCATGACCGACGAGGACTGGGACAAGCCCCAGGTGGCGGTGGCGTCCTCGTGGAACGAGGTGACCCCCTGCAACATGCCCCTCGACGCGTTGGCCAAGCGGTCGAAGGACGGCGTGCGCGACGCCGGTGGGTATCCCATCGAGTTCATGACCATCGCCGTGTCCGACGGCATCTCGATGGGCCACGAAGGGATGCGGGCCTCGCTCGTCTCCCGCGAGGTCATCGCCGACTCCGTCGAGACCGTCGTGCACGCGGAGCGCATGGACGCGCTGGTGACCTTCGCCGGCTGCGACAAGAGCCTCCCCGGCATGATGATGGCGGCCGCCCGCCTGAACCTGCCGTCCGTGTTCCTCTACGGCGGCTCGATCCTGCCGGGGGAGCACGCCGGGCGGGCCCTCGACATCGTCTCGGTGTTCGAGGCGGTCGGCGCCCACGCCGCCGGGGCGATCGACGACGCGGAGCTGGACGCCATCGAGCGCGGCGCCTGCCCGACGGTCGGCTCGTGCGCCGGCATGTTCACCGCCAACACGATGGCCGCGGTGGGCGAGGCCCTGGGCCTGTCCCTGCTCGGCTCGGCCTCGCCGCCCGCCGTCGACCCCCGCCGCCAGGACTTCGCCTACGAGTCGGGCCGGGCGGTCGTGCGCCTCCTCGAGCTCGGCATCCGGCCCCGGCAGATCCTCACGAAGGAGGCGTTCGAGAACGCCATCGCCGTCGTGATGGCGCTCGGCGGCTCGACGAACGCGGTGCTCCACCTCCTGGCCATCGCGGCCGAGGCCAGGGTCGAGCTCGAGCTCGACGACTTCAACAAGGTGGCCGCCCGCGTCCCCCACATCGCGGACACGAAGCCGCACGGGGCGTACCACATGGTCCACGTCGACGAGGTGGGCGGTGTGCCGATGGTGCTGAAGCACCTCCTCGACCACGGCCTGCTCCACGGTGACTGCCTCACCGTCACCGGGCGCTCGATCGGGGAGGAGCTGACCGCCCTGGACCCGCCCGGGCCGGACGGCACCGTCGTCCACCCGGTGTCGGACCCGATCCACCCGATCGGTGGGATCGCCGTGCTGCAGGGGTCGCTCGCCCCGAAGGGGGCGGTCGTGAAGGTGGCCGGCATCGACGCCCTCCGCTTCGAGGGTCGGGCCCGCGTCTTCGACGGCGAGGACGCCGCGATGGAGGCCGTGCTGAACGAGCAGATCGAACCCGGCGACATCGTGGTCATCCGCTACGAGGGCCCCAAGGGCGGGCCCGGCATGCGGGAGATGCTCGCCATCACCGGCGCGATGAAGGGCGTGGGCCGCGGTGCCGACGCCGCCCTCATCACCGACGGGCGCTTCTCCGGCGGCACCCACGGCTTCTGCGTCGGCCACGTCGCCCCGGAGGCCGTGGACGGCGGGCCGATCGCGCTCGTGGCCGAGGGTGATCGCATCGCCATCGACGTCGCCGCGCACACGATCGACCTGTTGGTGGACGACGCCACCCTGGCCGCGCGCCGGACGGCCTGGAAGGTGCCCGAGCCCCGCTACACGAGCGGCGTGCTCGCAAAGTACGCCCGCCTGGCCAGTGGCGCCGAGCGCGGCGCCATCACCGAGGCGTAGCGCCCGCCAGCAGCTCAGGACGCGGCAGAGATCAGCGCGCCGGCGACGAGGGTGCCGAGGGCGGCCAGGAAGAGCACCAGGCCGAACGACGGCGCCCGCTGCGCGAGGTCGGGCACCGGGCGCAGCGGCCGCTCGGCCGCGTAGCGCAG
>DATFFY010000449.1:0-4379 GCA_035249805.1 Acidimicrobiales bacterium
AGCAGCACCGCGAGAAGGCCGCTCGCGAGCCGGCGCGTCCTCGTCCCCCACATCGCTCGGGAGACTTCGCCGTCCCGCCCGGCCAGACCTGCCCTGCGACGGGTTCTGGCCCGGGATCGCGCTGCTATGGCAACCGGATCCCGGGCCAGAAATCGTGGGGTGCGGGCTTCTACGGGTTGTCCCGCATGAAGCGGTAGACGCCGGCCATGTCGGTGTTCACCTTGTCGGGGAGCGGGTGGATGGTCGCCCCCATCGCCCGCGCCCCCCACACGATCTTCGCCGTCCGCTCGACCAGCGCGGCGTTGTGCAGCGCCTTCTCCGGCGACGAGCCGCAGGTGACCAGGCCGTGGTTGGCCAGGAGCGCGGCGCCGCGGTCGGCCAGGTGGGCGGCGACCTCCTCGCCGAGCTCGCGGCTGCCCGTCCCCTTGTACTCGCAGCAGGGCACCTCGCCGCCGAGGTACACGACCACCTCCTCGATGACCGCGGGGATGGGCTCGTGGGCCAGCGCGAACATCGTGGCGTAGACGGCGTGCGTGTGGATGACGGCGCCGAGCTCGGGGTAGCGGCGCAGCGCGGCGAGGTGGAGGTCCTTCTCGGTGGTCGGCGAGCGGTGGCCCTGCACGACCGTGCCGTCCAGGTCGACGACCACCAGGTCCTCGAGGGTCATCGTGTCGTAGGCGACGGAGGAGGGCGACACGCACACGAGGCCGTCCGGGAGGCGGCCCGAGATGTTGCCGGAGGTGCCCTCGACGAGGCCGTCCTCGAGCATCTTCTTCGCTGCCGCCAGCACGGCCTCGGGGGTGGTCGTGGGCGAGGTCACCTCGGCGGTGGTGTCAGCCATCGATCCGGACCTCCGGGTTCGCCAGGTTGGCCGGGCGCTCGCCCCGCAGCAGCGCGGCGAGGCCGGTGGCCATCAGTGTGGTGTGGTTCGTCTCGGTGTCGTAGGTCGCGCCCCCGATGTGCGGGGTCAGGACCACGTTGGGCATGCCCACGAGCGGGTGGTCGACGGCGATCGACTCGCCCTCGAAGTGGTCGAGTCCGGCGCCGCCGAGGTGGCCCGACGCCAGGGCGGCCGTGAGCGCGTCGAGGTCGTGGAGGCCGGCCCGGGCGGAGTTCACGTACACGGCGCCCGCGGGCATGCGGGCGAAGCGGTCGGCCGACATGAGCCCCAGCGTGTCGGGTGTGACGGCGGCGTGCATGGAGACCACGTCGGCCTCGGCCAGCAGGTCGTCGAGGTCGTGGGTGGCGTCGTCGGCGAACGGGTCGCTCGCGATGACTCGCATGCCGAGCCCCTCGAGGCGCCAGCGGGTCGCCCGGCCGACCGCGCCGAGCCCGACGAGCCCGGCGGTGCGGCCGGCCAGCTGCCAGGCCCGGAACCGCTGGTAGGGGATCGAGCCGTCCCGGTACACCTCGCCCTCCCGGACGTCGCGGTCGGCCTGGAGCAGGCCGCGGGTCACCGCCAGGAGGAGGGCCACGGCCAGCTCGGCCACCGCGTCGGCGTTGCGGCCCGGTGCCCGCAGCACCGGGATGCCCTTGGCGGTGGCGCCGGCGAGGTCGACGTTCGTGGGGTCGCCCCGGGTGGAGCCGATCGCGACGAGGGGCAGGTCGAGCACGGGCCCCTTGCACGAATCGGCCTCGCAGATGAGCACCGTCGCCCCCACGTCGGCCGCCCGCTCGGCCAGGTCCTCGGACCCGTACAGCCGCAGGGGCTGGTGGTCGATCCACGGGTCGAGGACCACCTCGCCCAGCTCGCGCAGGGCGTCGAGGCCGGGGCCGCGCAGCGGCGCGGTCGAGAAGATCACCTGGCCGTCGGCACCGGGCACGGGCGTCACTCGTTCGGGAGCTCGGCCTCGACGGTGGCCTTCGCCATGACCGCATCCTCCTGGTTGCGCAGCTCGACGGCGACGGTGACGACGTGCTTGCGCTTGCGCTCCACCCGCTTGTCCACGACCTTGCCGGTGATGAACGTCGCGTCGCCCGTGAAGGCCGGGTTGCGGTACTGCGCCGACGAGTGCGTGAGGGTGCCCCACTCGCCGGCCCACGCGGCCACGTAGTCGAGGATCCACGCGCCCATCGACGCGCCGTAGCCGTACCCGCGCGGCATGCCGATGTGCTGGGCCCACCGCGGCTGGAGGTGCCCGCGCGACGGCCCGTAGTACGCGCCGTCCGTGAGCTCCGGGTTGACGCGCTCCATGCGTCGGTCCCCCTCGAAGCCCGCCATCTCCTTCGTGTACCCGAGGGCCTCGGCCCGCACGGTGGTCGGGCCCTTCAGCGTCGCACCCCACGTCGTCATCGGGTAGGCCCGCCACTCGGTGGTGAAGCTGGCCAGGCTGTGCGGCCCCAGCACGTTCTCGGCCAGCTCGTCGCCCACCTGCACGCTGTCGAAGAGCCGCTTGTCGTGGTGCAGCCCCTGGATCTGGTCGATGAACGCGAGCTTCCGCTCCTCGAGCTCGGCCAGCTGGTCGTCGGTCCACTCCGGGTCCTTCGGCTCGGAGAACATCTGCTTCTCCTTCGCCTCGCGGACCGGGTAGCGGATCGCGGTGGAGCGCTGGAGCGCGATCCGCTCGCCCTTCTGGTTGATGTAGAGCGTGTCGCCCCGCTGGAAGCACGTGGCCCCGGCGAACTTCGTGTCGGTGACCTTGTAGTCGAACGGCATCCGGTGGCACACGAGGTGGTCGCCCGGGTAGATCCGGGGGCCGAAGAACCACCAGTCGTCACCGCCGAAGATGAGGTGGCTGTTCGGGATCCGGCCGACCTGCGCCGGTGAGGCACCGTGGCTGGTGTCCTGGGTGACCGTGAACGACTGCGGCGCGACGATCCGGCCGTAGCGGCTCTCCGCCGCCCAGGCCTCGTCGTAGTGCAGCGGGTTCGGGTAGTGCATCCCCTGCACCCACCGGCGGATGTCGTTGACGGTGACGTCCTCCTTGAGCTCGCCCGGCTGCATGGGCACGCCCATGTACTGGTCGAGGTCGGAGGTGTCGAGTGAGTCGGTCATGTCGCTCCGCGTTCTAGCCGATGGCTGCCAGACGTTCCGTGACGAGCTCGAGGAGCGCGTCGTCCCGCACCTTGGTGTCGCTGCGGGTCATCGGGATCTCACCGGGTGCGAAGAACAGCACCCGCTTGGGGACCTTGTACGGGGCCACCCGCTCGCGCAGGAAGGCCTGGATGTCCGCCTCCGAGCCGCGGGCCCCGTCCTTCAGCTCGACGCAGGCGACGACCAGCTGGTCGAGCCGCTCGTCGGGCACGCCGACGACCCGGGACAGCTTCACGGGCGGGCAGGCCCGGAGCTCCACCTCGAGCTCGGCGGGCGACACGTTGGCGCCCCCTGTCTTGATCATCTCCGTGCGGCGGCCGGTGAAGTGCACCTCGCCGTCGTCGTCGACGAAGCCGGCGTCGCCCGTGTGGAAGAACCCGTCGGCGTCGAGGCACTCCTCCGGGGTCATGCCCACGTAGCGGCGCATGAGGGTGGCGCCGGCGACGGCCAGCTCGCCGTCCGCGTTCGGGCCGAGCACGACGCCCGTCTCCGGATCGACGATGCGCAGCCGGGTCCCCGGCAGCAGTCGGCCCATGCTCCGCTTGCGCTGCTCGAGCGGGGCCCCCGCTTCGTGCGCGCACACGTAGGAGCACGTCTCCGACAGGCCGTAGCCCACGGGCAGGTTCCAGCTCGGGTCGGGGTCGGTGACGCTGGGATGGCGGGCGAACGCCGACTTGCCGTACACGTAGCGGAGGGAGGACAGGTCCGCGGTCGGCCAGTCCGGGTGCTCCTCCAGCGCGGCGGTCTGGTGGGGGAGGGTGTACGGCTCGGTCACCCGTTCGCGGGCCATCAGGCCCAGGGCCTCGCCCGGGTCGAACGTCTCCTGGGCCACCCAGCAACCGCCGGCCGCGAGCGTGGCGCCGACCGCGGTGTTGAGCCCGGCCGTCCAGAAGATCGGCAGCGCCGTCCAGAGCCGGGTGGCCTCGTGGCGGCGCCACAGGCCGGCCTGGAGCCAGAACTGCAGGGTGGGGGCGCGGTGCGCGTGCACCATGCCCTTCGGCCGGTCGGTGGTGCCGGAGCTGTAGATGATCAGCCCGTCGTCGTCGGGGGACGTGGCGGCCGTCGTCGCGTCCACGTCGCGCTCCGGCACGGCGGCCCCCGCCGCGAGGAGCTCGTCCCACGACGACTCGCCCAGCACGGCCACGGTGCGCAGGCAGGGGAGGTCGGGGCGCAGGGCCGCGACGTCCTCGCCGAAGCGGCGGGCGAGGAGGCGGGTCTGCGTGAGCACCGCGACCGCCTCGGAGCCGGCCAGGAGGTGGGCCAGCTCGGGGCGGGGCGAGAACGTCGACAGCGGCACCGCCACGGCGCCGGCCATGGCCGTGCCGAAGATGCCGGCGACGGCCTC
>DATFFY010000450.1:0-2202 GCA_035249805.1 Acidimicrobiales bacterium
GGTCGCGGCCGGCCGCCTGGCCCCGCCCGTCGAGGTCGAGCCGATCCGCCGGGCCTAGGGCAGACCGCAGCCGGGCAGCTTCGCCGACCCGGTGGGAGGCACTTGCGGAGGCGAGCTCAGCGCCGCAAGGCGCCCGCCACCGGAGCAAGCATCAGCTCAGTGGTGGACGGGGGGGATGAGCTGGCCGTGCTCGGCGATGGTCGAGATCAGGTCCTCCACGACCGAGAGCTCCTCGGGATCGGCCCCCCAGCCCAGGAAGAGGTCGTGGACCATCAGGCTGGCGAGCATGCGGCCATCGAAGAGGGTCTCGTCGAACCGGCCGAGACCGGAGGTCATCAGGACCCCGGTGGTGCCCGCCACGACGATGATGGCTCGCTGGATGGCCGGGCCCTCCCGAAGCGCGCCGGTCGAGTTGCAGTCCTCGAGCAGCTGCCGGGCCATGTCGAGGAGGCGCAGCGCCGCGGGCAGGACGCGGGCCACGTCGCTCTCGTCCATGTGGAGCTCGGGATCGGTGAACATGCGCCGGGAGAGCTCGATCTCCTGCGGGAAGACCGTCTCCGCCGCGACCCAGAAGCGGGTGGCGGCGACCGAACGGGCCAGCGCGACCAGGCCCGAGTGCTCGATGCCCCGCTTGGCCAGCACCTCCCCGACGTAGGCCTGTGACAGCTGGAACGAGGTGTTCACGACGTCGAGCGCCTCGCGCTCGAGCTCGGCGATGAGCGCGTCCTTCGACGGGAAGTGGCGGTAGAGCGAGCCGATGCCGCAGCCGATCTCGTCGGCCAGGCGCTGCATGGTGAGGCCCTGGAGCCCGTCGGCCATCACGATGCGCAGCGCGGTCGTGAGGAACTCGCGGTGCCGCTCGAGGCGGAACTGCTCCTTGATCCCCCGCATCGTCTGCGGGGCGGCCGACTCCGAGCGCGGGCTCCCCGTGGTGCTCATGGAGCAGAGGCTACGCGGGCCCGGTCAGGCCTGCTCGACCCAGATCAGGTAGCGGTCGAGGCCGCCGACCACCTCCGTGGCGATGATCTCGGGGGTGTCGTAGGGGTGGGCCTCGGCCACGCGGCGGGTGAGCGCCTCCAGCCGGTCGGTCGTCGTCTTGCAGAGGAACAGCCACTCCTCCGCCTCCTCGATGGCGCCCTCCCACCGATACCGGCTGCGGATCGGTCCGACCCGCTGCACGCACGCGGCGAGACCGTCCTGCAGCAGGAGCTCCGCGATCGCCGCGCCCCGCGCGCCGTCGTCGATCGTGAACTGGACCTGGACCGCGGGCACGGCCCCGAGGCTAGAGGTCGAGGGTGGCGCCGAGGTCGGTGCCGACCTGCACGCCGCCGGACCGCAGCAGGCGCAGGACCTTGGCCTTCATGACGAGCAGGACGTCGCGCGGCGTCCGGGCGATCGCCGCGGCGGTGGCCATGGCCTCCTCCATGAGGCGCTCCGGCGCCACGACCTTGGTGACGACGTGGAGGGCCAGCGCCTCCTCCGCGTCGACGCTCCGGCCGGTGAAGCACAGGTCGCGGGCGACGGCGCCGCCGACGAGGTCCTTCAGCGGGCCGTACACGGTCTGGCTGAACGTCGACTCGGGATGCGAGAACCGCGCCGCGGTCGACGCGATGCGGAGGTCGCACATCACCGCGAGGTCGAACCCGCCGGCGAGGGCCGGGCCGTTGACGGCGGCCACGGTGGGCAGCGGGAACTCGAGCACCCGCCGGTGGAAGCGGTCGCTCGAGGCCCACAGCTCGTCGGCCAGCTCCGGCTGCTCGAACTCCCGGAGGTCGAAGCCGGCCGAGAACACGTCGCCCTGGCCGGTGACCACGACGACCTTCGTGTCAGGGTCCTCGGCCAGCTCGTCCAGCGCGTCGCTGATCGCGTCGCGCACGGCGATCGACAGGGCGTTCTTCTTCTCGGGCCGCTGGATGGTGATGACCGCGGCCGCGGTCTCGGCCTCCCGTTCGACCCCGACCAGCCCCGTCGACTCGGTCACGGCGGCAAGGTACTTGTACGTTCCTTGGCATGTGCACCGTGCTGCTACGGGTCGACCCCGGATCGCCGTGGCCGGTGCTGCTCGGGGCCATCCGAGACGAGTTCGTCGACCGGCCGTGGGATCCGCCGGCCCGCCACTGGTCCGGCCCGTGGGCCGGCCTCGTCGGCGGCCGTGACGCCAAGGCCGGGGGGACCTGGCTGGCCGTCGACCCGGCCGTCCCC
>DATFFY010000451.1:0-2604 GCA_035249805.1 Acidimicrobiales bacterium
GGCGAGCACGGGGAGGTGCGTGTGGATTTCGATCTTCCGGGCGCGGACGACCCGCGCCGGCACGCGGTACGCGAGTGGCTCGCCGCCCATCCGTCGCCCACGGGGCGGCAGCTAGCCGAGGCCGGCTACGTCGCGCCGCACTGGCCGCGGCCGTGGGGCGTCGACGCGGATCCGATCCACCAGCTGCTGATCGACGCCGAGCTGGCCCGGGCGGGGGTGCGGCGCCCGGGGAACATGATCGGCATCGGCTGGGCCGGGCCGACGATCCTCCACGGCGGCTCCGATGCGCAGCGCGAGCGCTACCTGCTCCCGCTCCTCGCCGGCGAGGAGATCTGGTGCCAGCTCTTCAGCGAGCCCGAGGCGGGGTCGGACCTCGCGTCGCTCCGGACCAGAGCCGTCCGCGACGGCGACGAGTGGGTCGTCAACGGGCAGAAGATCTGGACCTCCCTCGCCCAGTTCTCGAGGTTCGGGATCCTCATCGCCCGCACCGATCCCGAGGCGCCGAAGCACGAGGGGATCTCGTACTTCATCTGCCCGATGGACGCGCCCGGCATCGAGATCCGCCCGATCATCGAGATGACCGGCAGCCACACGTTCAACGAGGTGTTCTTCACCGACGTGCGCATCCCGGCCGAGAACCTGGTGGGCGACGTCAACCGCGGGTGGGGCCTGGCCAAGGTCACCCTCGGCAACGAGCGGGTCTCGCTCTCGTCGGGCGGCGCGCTGTGGGGGATGGGCCCCCACGCCGGTGACCTCCTCGACCTCGTCCGCGCGCGCGGCGGGGTGTCCGACCCCGTCCTCCGCCAGCGCCTCGCCCGCCTCCACATCGAGGCCGAGCTGCTGCGCCTCATCCGCCTGCGCACGATCACGGCCCGGATCAAGGGCGAGCCGCCGGGGGCCGAGGCGTCGATCCGCAAGGTCCTGGCCGACGAGCACGGGCAGCACATCATGGGCCTGGCCAAGGACCTGGCCGGTCCCGGCGGGATGCTGGCCGACCACGGGCCGCTCGGCTCGGCCGCCGACCTCTGGCACCACGGGTTCCTGTTCGCCCCCGCGCTCACGGTCGGCGGTGGCACCGGTGAGGTGCAACGCAACATCGTCGCCGAGCGGGTCCTCGGCCTCCCGCACGATGCGGACCTGAGCTGACCCAGCGGCCAGACTGTCGCCCATGCCGGTGCTGAGCGCCATCGACCTCGACCGCCACGAGAAGGTGCGGGCCAACATCGATCTGCCGGGCGTTCCGGCCGGGACGAAGGGCAAGGTCCTCCAGAAGACCGGCGTGACCTGGATCCGGTACCGGGTGCTGTTCGAGAACGGCGTCGAGCACGGCCTGCTCGACGGACGCCACCTCGTGCGCCCGAAGGAGTTCGTGCCGCTCGACCAGCGCACCGAGGTCGTCGAGCCCACCGAGGGCGGGGGGGCCGGCGACGGCGGTGCGGCGACGGCGGACGACGGTGCCGGCGGCGGGGCCGGGGTGGCGGACAACCCGTACGGGGTGCCCGCCCACCTGATCGAACGCTCGAAGAAGGCCCGCGAGCGGCTCGCCGCGGGCTGACCCGATCACAGGGGGGACCATGCGGCTGTCCACGCAGCTCAACTACGCCGGCGACGCGGCGGCGGCCGTCGCCCAGGTCAAGGCGATGGAGTCGGCCGGCCTCGACATCGTGTGGGTGGCGGAGGCCTACAGCTTCGACGCCGTCAGCACCATGGGCTTCCTCGCGGCCCACACGTCGACCGTGCAGATCGCGTCGGGCATCCTGCCGCTGTACTCGCGGACGCCCACGCTCCTCGCGATGACCGCGGCCAGCCTCGACTCGTTGTCGGGCGGGCGCTGCATCCTCGGCCTCGGTGCCTCGGGCCCGCAGGTCATCGAGGGCTTCCACGGCGTGCCCTACGACCGTCCCCTCGGCCGCACGCGGGAGATCGTCGAGATCTGCCGCAAGGTCTGGAGGCGCGAGCGCCTCGAGCACGACGGCACCAGCTACAAGATCCCGCTCCCCGAGGGGCAGGGCACCGGCCTCGGCAAGCCGCTGAAGCTCATCAACCACCCGCTCCGCGAGGACATCCCGATCTACGTCGCGTCGCTCGGCCCGAAGAACGTCGAGATGACCGCCGAGGTGGCCGACGGGTGGATGCCGCTCTTCTACCTGCCCGAGAAGGCCAAGGACGTGTGGGGGGCCGACCTCGCCGCCGGCGAGTCCAAGCGCTCGGCCGACCTCGGCCCGCTGGAGGTCGTGGCCGGGAGCCTGCTCGCCATCGGCGACGGCGCCGAGAAGATGCGCGAGTTCGCCCGTCCGATGATGGCGCTGTACGTCGGCGGCATGGGGGCCAAGGGCCGCAACTTCTACAACGACCTCGTCTGCCGCTACGGCTTCGAGCAGGAGGCCGAGCAGATCCAGGACCTCTACCTGGCCGGCAAGAAGGACGAGGCCGCCGCGCTCATCCCCGACGAGCTGCTCGAGAAGACGACGCTGTGCGGCCCCGAGGGCTACATCAAGGAGCGCATCGCCGCGTTCAAGGAGAGCGGCGTCACGGTCCTCAACGTCACGCCCATCGGTGACGCCCCCGCCATGCTCGAGCAGGTCCGCGGCTGGCTCTGAGCCG
>DATFFY010000452.1:0-2324 GCA_035249805.1 Acidimicrobiales bacterium
GCCTCCGCTCGGACGGCCCGGACAACCCGAAGGCACAAGGGCCCGGTTCCCTCATCGAGCTGCCCGACGGTCTGCTCGTCCAGGTGTTCAGCGATCAGCTCGACAGCCAGGTCGTCGGCGGCCTCGGCGACGCAGGGGCCCGCATCGTCGACCTCGACCGCGCTGCCGGCATCGCCACGGTGAGCGCGGCGCCGGAGGAGCTCGAGGACGTGGCGGCCGTCGACGGTGTCCGCTACGTGCGGGAGGTGCTCGAGCCGCTCACCTCCAGGGGCGATGCCGCGGCAGGGGCCGCCGGTCTGGCCACGGTGCAGCCCCCGTGTGGCCTGGTGCGGTCGGAGGGGGACGCCCAGCTCGACGCCGTCGGGCTGCGCACGGCCTGGGACGTCGAGGGCCTCGGCGTCGAGGTCGGCATCCTCTCGGACACCTGGAACCGGGCCACGGGCGCGGTCGACGGCAAGGAGCTGGCCGACGACGTCGCCTCGGGGGACATCCCGGGCGCCGCCAACCCGTGCGCGGGACACGGCCGGAGGACCCCCGTGCCGGTGGTCGCGGAGTACCTCGGGTCCCTCCCGACCGACGAGGGCCGGGCCATGGGCCAGATCGTCCACGACCTCGCCCCGGCCGCCGACCTCTCCTACGCCACGGCGTTCAACGGCGACCAGAGCTTCGCCACCAACATCCGGAGGCTCCGCCAGGAGGGCGCCGACGTCATCGTCGACGACGTCTTCTACTTCAACGAGCCCGCCTTCCAGAACGGGCCCATCGGCGTGGCCGTGGAGGAGGTCGTGGCCGACGGCGCCGTGTTCTTCTCGGCGATCGGCAACGAGAACGAGATGGTCGACGGGCGGAACGTGTCGTCCTACGAAGCGCCGGCGTTCCGGGCCGCGGGCTGCCCGGCCGGCATCACCGGCACCTGCCACGACTTCGACACCGGCCCCGGCGTCGACACCACGTTCGGCGTGCGGGTCGCCGCCAACGGCCTGCTCAGGATGACGCTGAAGTGGAACGAGCCGTGGAACGGCGTCGACACGGACTACGACCTCTTCTACGTCGTCGACGGCGCCGTCGTGGGCCAGGCGACCGAGAACAACCCCATCGGCTCCAAGCAGCCCTTCGAGGTCCTCGGCATGACGGCTGCCGCGGCTGCGGTGGACGTCGACGTGGTCGTGCGCAAGGCCAGCGGCGCGGGCGACCCGCGGTTGAAGCTGGACCACGTCCGCTCCGCGCTGATCGGCTCGGAGTACCAGCTGAGCACCGGCGGCGACATCATGGGTCCTGCGGCGAACGGGCACTCGGCCGCCCCCAACGGCGTCGGCGTGGCCGCCGTGCCGTACAGCGACCCCAACGCGGTCGAGAGCTTCTCGAACCACGGCCCGGCCACCTGGTACTGGGGGCCGGTCGTGGGACTCACGCCGGCGGCCCCGCTGCCCGAGCCGCTCGTGCTGCAGAAGCCGGACCTGGGCGCCACCGACGGCGTGAGCACGACCTTCTTCTTCGACCAGGCCCCACCCTTCTTCGGGAGCGGGCAGGCGACCGCGCCGCGCTTCTTCGGCACCTCGGCCGCGGCGCCGCACGCGGCAGCGGTCGCCGCGCTGCTCCTCGACTGCAACCCGGCGCTCACGCCGGCCGAGATCACGGCGACGCTGGAGGCAACGGCCCAGCCGGTGTCCGGCGGGGTGCCGACCAACGTCGGCGCGGGGCTCGTCGACGCGCGCGCCGCCGGTGACGCCGTGTGCCTCGACCCGCCACCGGGACCCTCGTTCTCCATCTCCGACGCCTCGGTCACCGAGGGCAACGGCGGGTTCCTCAGCACGGCACGGAAGCTGGTGTTCACCGTCACGCTCTCGCAAGCCCAGGCGACCACCACGACCGTCCGGTACGCCACCACCGACGGCACCGCCGTCGCGGGAAGCGACTACAACGCCAAGCCGCTCACCACGCTCAGCTTCGGCGCCGGGGACACCACGAAGACCGTGAGCGTGGCGGTCAAGGCCGACACCGTCGACGAGCCCGACGAGACGGTGCTGCTCGACCTCTCGAGCCCGGTCGGCGTGCCCATCGGCGACGGCCGAGGGGTGGGCACGATCGTGGACGACGACCCCACGCCGGTCACGCCGGCCATCAGCGTGGACGACGTGTCGATCACGGAGGGGGCCTACAACCCCCTCAGCCAGGGCAAGACGCTCACCTTCACGCTTCGGCTGTCGGCCCCTGCCCCCGGAACCATCTCCGTCCAGTACCAGACGGCCGATGGCACGGCGTTGCAGCCGGTCGACTACCGGGCGAAGCCACCGACCACGCTGAAGTTCTCGAAGGGCCAGACC
>DATFFY010000453.1:0-6296 GCA_035249805.1 Acidimicrobiales bacterium
CTCCTGCGCCGCCCCCGCCTGCTCCTCCTCGACGACGCGACGTCGGCCGTCGACCCCCGCGTCGAGCAGGAGATCCTGGCCCGCCTCCGCGGCGCCAGCGAGGCCACGACGCTCGTCGTCGCCCACCGCGTGTCGACCATCGCGCTGGCCGATCGCGTGCTGCTCCTCGAGGCGGGCGGCATCGCCGCGTCCGGCACCCACCAGGAGCTCCTGGCCGTGCCCACCTACGCCGCCCTCGTCCAGGCCTACGAGGCGGATGCGGCGTGAGCGCGCAACGGGACACCGACCAGCTCGTCGACGACCACGAGGCCGCGGTCGAGGCCATCGCGGCCGCCTCACCGCCCGGGAGCAGCGACCACGAGCGCAAGCACGCCGAGCCCACACCAGAGGAGGAGCGGCTGGCCGGGCTCGGCGCCGTCGACGTGCTGCGGCTCGGGCTGACGGCCACACCGGAGCTGCGCCAGGGCGTCGCGCTCACGGTCGCGCTGGCGGTGGCCACCGCGATGGGCAAGCTGGCCGTGCCCGTCCTCATCCAGCAGATCCTCGACCGCGGGGTCCTCGGCGACGACGGCTACCGGCCCGGCTTCGTGGCCGGCGCCTGCGCGGGGGTCTCCGTCCTCATCGTCCTGCTCTACGCGCTGAGCCGTGGCGCGTTCGTCCGGCTGATCCGCGCCGCCGAGGCCAGCCTCAAGGGCCTGCGCGTCCGCACCTTCGAGCACATCCACGCGCTCTCGATGGCCGAGCACACCGAGAACCGGCGCGGTGCGCTCGTCGCGCGCGTCACGAGCGACGTCGAGACGCTCGCCCAGTTCACCGAGTGGGGCGCCGTCGCGTGGATCGTCGACACGGTCCTCATCGCCGCCACGCTCGTGGTGATGGCCGTGTACTCGTGGCAGCTGGCGCTCGTCACGGTCCTCGTCTTCCTCCCCCTCCTGCCCGCGCTGCGGGCGCTGCAGCGCCGGCAGCTCGCGGCCTACGACGCCGTCCGCGATGCCGTCGGCGGCACCCTGTCGGAGGTGGCCGAGCTCGTCGGCGGCGCGCCGGTGGTCCACGCCTACGGCCTCGAGGCCCGGACCCGGCGCCGTCTCGACCGGGCCATCCAGCGCCAGTACCGGGCCCAGATGCGCGCTGCGCAGTGGTTCGCGCTCATGTTCCCGCTGGCCGACCTCTTCGGCGCGCTGACCCTGGCCGCGGTCGTCACCGTCGGCGCGACGCAAGGACCCGAGTGGGGCCTCGGGCTCGGCGAGCTCATCGGCTTCGTCTTCCTGGTCAACCTGCTGCTCACCCCCATCTCCGAGCTCAGCGAGATCCTCGACCAGACCCAGACCGCCATCGCGGGGTGGCGGAAGATCCTGGGCGTCCTCGCCACCCCGCTCGACGTCGCCGAGCCGGCGGACGGGGCGACCCTGCCGTCGGGACCTCTCGCCGTGCGCCTCGACGGGGTGGGCTTCGCCTATCGCACCGGCTCGTCCGTGCTGCGCGGGCTCGACCTCGATGTGCCGGCCGGCACGATGGTCGCCGTCGTGGGCGAGACCGGCTCGGGCAAGACCACGATCGCCAAGCTCCTGTGCCGGCTGGCCGACCCGACCGAGGGTGCGGTGCTCGTGGGCGGGCAGGACCTGCGGACCGTCGACCCGGCCAGCCGGCGCCGCGCCGTCCGCATGGTCCCCCAGGACGGCTTCCTCTTCGACGCCACCGTCGCCGAGAACGTGCGCCTCGGGCGGATCGGAGCCGACGACGCGGAGGTGGCGGCCGCGTTCCGGGCCCTCGACCTCGAGGGCTGGGTCGACGAGCTGCCCGGCGGGCTCGAGTCCGTGGTCGGCGAACGGGGCGGGAACCTGTCGGTCGGCGAGCGCCAGCTCGTCGCCCTGGCCCGGGCCCAGCTGGGCGACGCCGGGCTGCTGATCCTCGACGAGGCCACCTCGTCGGTCGATCCCGAGACCGAGCAGGCCCTGGCGTCGGCCCTCGAGCGGCTGGCCGAGGGCCGCACCGTGATCAGCATCGCCCATCGCCTCTCGACCGCCGAGCGGGCCGACCTCGTGCTCGTGGTCGACCGGGGCGAGATCGTGGAACGGGGTTCGCACGACGAGCTCGTCGCCGCCGGCGGGGTCTACGCCCACCTCTACGAGAGCTGGCTCGGGAACACCCGCGAAGGCGTCTGAGTAGCCTTCGCGCGTGGGAACGGTCGACGACATCCGGCGACTGGCCGCCCTCGACCACGGCCTGGCGTCGCTGGGGACGCTCCGCGGTGACGGGGGCGTCCACCTCTCCCTCGTCAACGCGGGCGTGATCGACCACCCGGTCGCCGGTGACCCGGTCGCCGCCTTCGTGGCCCGGCCGTTCACCCGCAAGCTCAGCAACCTGCGCGCCCGCCCGAACGCGACGCTCCAATGGCGGGCCGGATGGGCGTGGGTGGCGGCCGAGGGGCAGACCGAGGTGCTCGGACCCGACGAGCCGATGGACGGCTACGGCCTCGAGCGGCTGCCGACCCTCCTGCGGGCCATCTACGTCGCCGCGGGCGGGCAGCACGAGGACTGGGCCGAGTACGACCGGGTGATGGCCGCGGAGAAGCGCGTCGCGGTCCTGCTCCGTCCGGCTCGGATCTACCTCAACCCGTAGCCGAGCGGTAGGGGTCGGCGAGCCGCTCGCGGATCCACGCCGGGACGCGCTCGCGCAGCAGGTCCCCGGCCTCGGTCAGCAGGTGGCCGGTCCCCTCGCACACGACGAGCTCGGTCTCGCCGCCGGCCAGCTCGCACACCGCCTGGCTGGAGAACAGCGGGAGGATCTCGTCCCGATCGCCGTGGAACGCGAGCAGCGGGGCGGTGAGGCCCGCGGCCTCCTCGCACCCGGCCGACTGCGAGGCGAACGTCACGACGCCGCGGGCCCAGTCGCCGAGGGCCATGGCGGCGCGCACCGCGATGGCACCACCGAAGCTGTGCCCCCCGGTGACGAACGCGACCGCGCCCGTGCGGGCCGCCAGGTCGGCCACGGCGAGCAGGTCGAGGGTGCACACCGGGATGTCGTTCGGTCGCCGCCACGACACCCGCAGGACGCCGATGCCGGAGCCGGGGGCGGCGAGCTCCTCGCCGAGCCATTGGTAGAAGCCGTCCGCCGGGCCGAGGAGACCACCCATCGCGCCGCCGCACA
Organism: Acidimicrobiales bacterium; assembly: GCA_035249805.1. GTDB lineage: Bacteria > Actinomycetota > Acidimicrobiia > Acidimicrobiales > VFJN01 > VFJN01. Next base: position 3,148 of record DATFFY010000453.1, read on the forward strand.
GGACGACGACGGCCGGCGCGTCGGCGTCGCCGTGCCACAGCACGGTCAGCAACCCGCGCATCGTGTACACCTCGACGTGGCGGAGGCCGGGCGCGAGCGCCACCTCCTGCCGGGCCAGGGCGTCGAGCATCTCGAGCGGGCCCGCCACGGTCCCTACCCCGCCGCCGAGCCGGCGACGGCCTCGACCTCGACCTCGAGCCGCCATGCCGGGTCGAGCAGCGCGGCGACGACGAGCGTGGTGTTCGCCGGTCGGATGTCGCCGAACACCGCGCCGTGCACCTCGGCCACGGCGTCGAAGTCGGCCGGGTCGACGAGGTACACGCGCGTGCGCACGACGTCGGCGAACGAGGCGCCGGCCTGCTCCAGCGCGTCGCCGATGATCTCGAAGCACCGGCGGGCCTGCGCGCCGACGTCCGGGTCGACCGACCCGTCGGGCCACTGGGGCGCGGTGCCGGAGAGGACGACGCGCTCCCCCACCCGCACGGCCCGGCTGTACCCCACCACCGGCTCGTAGGGCGACCCGGAGGAGATCAGCCGGCGTCCGTCCACCGCGTGACCATAGGGGACCCGCCTGGCCTGCTAGCCAGTCCTGACATGACGTGGCGACGCCGAGCCCGCGCCCTGTCGGCGCCGGTCGCGCAACGGGTCTGGTACTGGCTGCGCTGGGCCGGCTCGATCGGCCCGGGCGACCGCGCCGCAGCGCGCTGGGGGCACCTGGGCGACGGGGCGCTCGTCACGTTCCCGTTCGGGGACCACATCGGCGAGGAGCACATCTCCATCGGCCCGGCCACGATCATCACGCCGCACGTCTCGCTCTCCGTCGGGATGGCGCCGGGCCAGCCCCTCCCCCCGGACGCGACGAGCCCGGTGCTGCGCATCGGCGCCCGGTGCTCCATCGGCCGGGCCAGCCACGTCGTCGCCCACCGCTCGATCGAGATCGGCGACGACGTCATCACGGGGCCGAACGTGTACATCACGGACCAGAACCACGTGTACTCGGACCCCGAGGTCCCTGTCGGGCAGCAGTGGCCGGCCGAGGACCCCGTCGTCGTCGGCAGCGGCTCCTGGCTCGGGGCGGGTGCGGTCCTGCTGCCCGGCACCCGCCTCGGCCGCAACACCGTGGTCGCGGCCGGGGCCGTGGTGCGGGGCGAGCACCCCGACCACGCCGTCCTGGCCGGCGTGCCGGCGAAGGTGGTCCGGAGGTGGGACCCGGCGGGCGGGTGGCAGCCCGCCCTCCGGGACCTCCGCATCGACCCGCCCCCCGGCTGGCCGGCCCCGTCACGCCGCTAAGGTCCGCCGGACGCGACACGGGGGTGGCGATGGCGGAGATCCATGGCAGGTGCGACGAGCGGTTCGCGGCGGTGCGCGACGTCCTCGCCGCCAACCTCGACGCCGGCAAGGACGTCGGTGCGTCGGTCGCCGTGGTCCACGACGGCGAGATGGTCGTGGACCTGTGGGGCGGGACGATCGACGACGCCGGCACGCCGTGGGCCGAGGACACGATCATCAACGTCTGGTCGACGACCAAGACGATGACGGCGCTCTCCGCGCTCGTGCTGGCCGACCGGGGCGAGCTCGACCTCCACGCGCCGGTCGCGGCGTACTGGCCGGAGTTCGCCGCCGAGGGCAAGGAGGGCGTGCTCGTGCGCCACCTCCTCGGGCACACCGCGGGCCTGTCGGGCTGGACGGAGCCGATGGAGGTCGAGGACCTCTACGACTGGGAGAAGGCCACCGCCCGCCTCGCCGCGCAAGCGCCCTGGTGGGAGCCGGGCACGGCGTCGGGCTACCACGCCGTCACGCAGGGCTACCTCGTGGGCGAGGTCGTGCGCCGCGTCAGCGGACGGTCGCTCGGCACGTTCTTCGCGGAGGAGATCGCCGGGCCGCTCGGCGCCGACTTCCACATCGGCACCGGCCCCGAGCACGACGCCCGCATCGCCCGGGTCATCCCGCCGCCCGACCCGCTGGTGAGCGGCATCGACGAGGACAGCATCCCGTACCGCACCTTCGCGAACCCGCGCCTCGACGCCCGCATCTCGTGGGAGGACGGGTGGCGGCGGTGCGAGAGCCCAGCGGCGAACGGGCACGGCAACGCGCGGTCGGTGGCCCGTGTGCAGTCGGCCCTGTCCCACGGCGGCGAGATCGACGGCGTCCGCATCCTGTCGCCGTCGGGCAGCGACGCGATCTTCGAGGTGCAGGCCAAGGGCACCGACCTGGTGCTCGGCGTGCCCCTGTGCCTCGGCATCGGCTACGGGATCAACTCCGAGGAGCTGCCCATCGCCCCGAACCCGCGGGCGTGCTTCTGGGGGGGCTGGGGCGGATCGATCGTGATCAACGACCTCGACGCCCGGCTCACCGTCGCCTACGTGATGAACCGCATGGGCGAGGGCACCACCGGTGACGACCGCGGCATCGGCATCGCGCTCGCCACCTTCATGGCCCTGATGAGCTGACCTCGTGGCCGGGGCCGTGGGGCACCTCCTCGTGGTGTGGCACCCGCGACCGCCGTCGATCGCCGCCCTGCGCGACGCCGTCCTCGCCGGCATCGACGACGCCGGCACCGAGCTCACCGTCCGCTCGCTCGCCGCGCCCGACGCGGACGTCGACGACGTCGAGGGTGCCGGGGCGGCGATCATCGTCACGCCCGAGAACTTCGGGATGGTGTCGGGCCTGGTGAAGGACTTCCTCGAGCGGATCTACCCGTGGTTCGAGGAGGTGCCGAACCGGCGCCCCGGGCTCCCGTACCTCCTCGTGTCGAAGGGCGCGTCCGACGGCACCGGCGCGGTGCGCGACGTCACCCGCATCCTCACGGGCCTGCGCTGGCGGGAGGTGCTCCCCGCGATCGTCATCGCCGGCAAGGTGGCTGACGAGCACCTCGCCGCCGTGCGGGAGCAGGCCGCGACCCTCGCGATCGGCGTCGACACCGGGGTCTTCTGACGGTCAGACTCGCCCGATGCCCCCCGTCGAGCTCGTCGTCACGGACCTCGACGGCACGCTGTGGCACACCGACGACCACGTGCACCCCGAGGTCGTGGCCGCGCTGGCGGAGCTGGCCGGGCGGGGCGTGCCCGTGCTCGTCGCCACCGGTCGGCGGGTGACCTCCACGCGGCGGCCCCTCGCCCGCATCGGCCTGGCGCCGCCCGCCGTCGTCC
>DATFFY010000454.1:0-4173 GCA_035249805.1 Acidimicrobiales bacterium
CGAGGGTGCCGTCGTCCGCGTCGCGGACCTCGACGAGGGTGGCGTGCGGCCCGAACGAGACCCCGAGCACGAGCGGCACGGGCGCATCCTAGGAGCGGGCTCGTGCGGAGGGAGCGGCCTCGTGCGGGGGAAGCGGGGCTACGCGGGGATCGGCTGCGCGCGGTGGGCCGGCTGGTGCGCGGCGCGCAGCACCGGCTCCGCGAGCTTGTCGACGCAGCGCGAGGCGGTGGCCCACCGGCGCTCGGTGAGGATGCGGGCGAGGCGGGCGTCGCTGGCCGCGTAGGCGTGGAGCGCCTCGTTCGACAGGTCGTGGATCTTCGTGCGGTCGACCTCGACGGGGGCGAGGCCCACGAGCCGGGCGATCGACTTCAGCGAGCAGGAGATGCGCAGCGCGGGGCCGACGTCGCCGCGGTACAGGCGGTACGCGTCGACGTGCCCGTGGCGGTACCACGCGGCGCGGTAGGCCCCCTCGTGGCCGGGCAGCGGCTCGCGTCGCAGCGTGATCGTGGGATCGAGCTGGAGGCGCAGCCCGAGCCGCATGCCGTACAGCGCGGCGCGGTCGGCGAGGAACGGGAGGTCGAAGGCGGCGCCGTTCCAGGTGGCGATGACGCCGGGCTCGAGGCGGGCGAGCCGCTGGTCGAGGTCGTAGAGCAGCTCGTGCTCGGGACCGGTGAAGGTCTCCTCGTAGCCGGGGGAGGCGAGGGCGACGGTGAGGACCCGGGCGACCGTGGGGTCGAGCCCGTTGGTGGTGGTGTCCGTCTCGATGTCGAGGCCGTAGACCGGTGCTCGCCGACGCATGCACGTCCCCCTGGTCAGGTCGGTTGGACGTCAAGCGTACGAAGCCCGCGCGCGCGGGGGGTGGATGGTCGTGTTGCTGGTGTGGCTGGTGGGGTTTCAGCCCCTGCCCGGGATGGGCAGGCGGGCGAAGGTGCGGAGGCGCCGCGCGATGTCCGGCGTGATCGGTTCGTCGAGCTCCTCGATCTGGAACGTGACGGCCAGCTCGCCGTCACCGGGCCGGACCTCGGTGATGCGAGCGCCGCGCGGCAGCGGCGGGAGCGGCAGGTAGCCGCGCAGGAACCGGACGAGCGGCGTCGGCATCCCGGCGATCGTCATGCGCTTGGGCGCCAGGCGCAGGAACGGGCCCGCCACCTCGAGGTCGGCCAGCACCTCGCCCATGCGGATGCCGCCGACGCCGGCGTTGAGGGTGACGCCCTCCTCGGTGAGCCCCACCCGGATCGGGAGGCGGGAGGTGCGGGTCCACCGGTCGACGTTGTCCTGCGACACGTAGGCCCGCAGGCCGACGGGGCGCGCCTGGAGGCGGGGCGGCAGGCCGGGCGCGATCCGGACGTGCTCGGCCCGGATCACCAGGCGGTCGAGGACCAGCCCGGCGGCCAGGACCGCCGGCACCTCGATCTTCACGACGTCGAGCTCGCCCCGCAGCATCCCGGCCGGAGAGGCCTTGATGCGGGGCCGGATGGGGTGGTCGAGGACCCGGGAGGCCGAGGCGTCGACGAGGGCCAGGAGCGACGCGACCAGCGGGGGCCCGGAGCGGGCGGCGTCGGCCGCCGCCGTCGCGGCGGCGAGGAGCTCGGGATCGTCGACGAGCCCCCAGAGCGCCGAGGGGGCGCGGCCGGGGTCCTCGCCGTCCCGGGGGTCGGCGTCGTCGAGCTCGGCGTCGAGCGGGCCGTCGATCGCGGCAGGCTACCGACGGGGTCCTACAGCCGCATCGCCGCGAGCGACGCGACCTCGGACCGCTCGCAGTGCGAGAGGCGCACGTGGCCGAAGCACCGCTCCCCGTCGAAGGCGCCGATGAGCACGGACACGGCGTTGTTGAACTCCGACAGGTACGGCGCGTCGATCTGGCTCGTGTCCCCGGTGAGCACCACCTTCGTGCCCTCGCCGACGCGCGTGAGGATCGTCTTCAGCGTCGTCGGCTCGAGGTTCTGGGCCTCGTCGACGAGCACGTAGGTGCCCTGGAGGCTGCGGCCCCGCAGGTACGTCACGGCCTCGAGCGAGAGCTTGTCGCGCTCGGTGAGCTCGTCGAGGACGGCGCGGGCGTCGGCGTGGCTGCGCCGCTCCGTGAGCGCGACGAGCGCGTCGTGCACCGCGATCATCCACGGGTTGAGCTTCTCGTCGAGCGTGCCCGGCAGGAAGCCGAGCTCGGCCTTCCCGACGGGCACGACGGGCCGGTACACGGCGAGCTTGTCGTAGAGACCCGTCTCCATCACCTGCTCGAGGCCGGCGGCGAGGGCGAGGATCGTCTTGCCCGTGCCGGCCATGCCGTCGAGCGCGACGACCCGCACCTCGGGGTCGAGCAGCAGGTCGAGCGCGAACTGCTGCTCCTTCGATCGCGGCCGCAGGCCCCACGGCTCGGGCACGCGCTGCAGCGGCGTCAGCTCGCCGTCGAGGTGGCGCACGAGCACGCTCTGGCTGCCGGCTCGCAGCACGGCGTACCGGTCGCCGAGCTGCCCGCCGAGCAGCTCGGCGTCGGCGTCGTCGAGCTCGTCGACGCCGACGCCCGAGGGGTTCGCGTAGACGAGGTCGATCGTGGCCCGGCACACCTCCACGGACGTCCAGCCCACGGGGCGCTCGACCGACGAGCGTCCGCGCAGCCGCTGGTGCTCGATCGACTCGAGCCCCAGCTGTGCCGCCTTGATCCGCAGGGCGGCGTCGTTCGACACCACCACGGTGTGGGCGTGGGCCGCCTGGCCGAGCGACGCGGCGAGGATCCGGTTGTCGTTCTTCCCCGGGTCGAGGCCGTGCTCGCGGATCTCGTTGAGGTGCAGGCCGTTCGTCTCGATGTGCAGCGTGCCACCGGCCGGAAGGCGCACCGGCGTGCGGATGTCGCCGCCGTTCGCCACGCGCAGCTCCTCGATCGAGCGGATCACCGCCCGCGCGGCGCGGCCGACGTCGTCGAGCCGCGACTTGTGCTGGTCGAGCTCTTCCACCACGACCAGCGGGATCACCGTCGCGGCGTCCGGGAACGCCCAGATGGCGTCCGGATCCGAGATGAGCACCGAGGTGTCCAGCACCATCCTGGTCGTGGCCGGTGCGAGCTGACCGGGATCTGTCGGGTCGGGCGAGCCGAGGCGCGCCTGGTCGGCGAGGAGATCGGTCAATGAACCCCCAGGATGAGGACCGACGGCTGGGTCACCGCCGCTCAGTGTCTCGCGAAGGTCGCGGCCGGTGTTGGATGGTCGCGACGGCCCAGGTCAGCGCATCGTCACGGCATCGCGCAGGAGGACGGGACCCGTTCCTGGTCCTCTTCGGGGGGCAGCACGACGGTGGTGCCGCTGCCGTCGGTGCCCGTGAGGACGAGCGCGCCGGTCCGCAGCCCGGTGTCGTCGACGGGCGCGGAGCTCTGCAGGTACAGCACCTGGTCCTGTCCGCACGCGATCGGGAAGCGCACCGGACCGGTGGCGGGGATGACCCGCACCACGCCGGTGGCGACGTCGAGGGCCCGCATCGCGCCGGCCGGGTCGTCGGTGAGCGGGTACACGAGCGTGCCGTCGGGCAGCCACGTGACGGTGACGCCGCGCGCGTCGAGGACGGGGGTGGGCAGGTGCACCGGCTCGCGGCGAGCGTCGGGGTCGAGCACCCAGAGCTCGACGCGCCCGGGCCGGACCTCGCGCTTGGCGGCGATCCGCTTCCCGTCCGGCGACCACACGGGCTGGTGGAAGCCCTCTCCCTCGAGCGTGATGGCGCGCCGGCCGCGCCCGTCGGCGCCGGACAGGCAGACCTGCGGCAGACCGGTGGGGCCCGAGCACGAGTACGCGAGCAACCGCCCGTCGGGCGACCACGACGGCCACCGCGTGCCCGGGCCGAGCGATGGGTCGGGCAGGCTCGAGCCCTCGCCGAGGAGGCTGCCCGTGACCTGCTTGAGGTCCGTGCCGTCGGGATCGATCACGAAGAGCTCCCAGCGCGGCTGGCCGGTGAGCGGATGGGGCTGCAGGCGCTGGAACGCGACGGACAGCCCGTCCGGCGAGATCACCGGGTTCTGGCGCTCGGCGGTGGCGGCGGTGATGGCGAGCGGCCGCGCGGCGCCCGGCTCCAGCACCGCGGTGTGGAAGCGGCCGTCGGGGTTCCGGACCTCGAGCACGACGATCGGCGCGCTGCGGTCGCTCGCCGCGCCGACGGTGGTCGACGAGCCCGGGGCGAGCGGGCTCGTGCCGG
>DATFFY010000455.1:0-11857 GCA_035249805.1 Acidimicrobiales bacterium
TGGTACCCCTCCGCATCGGGATCGTGGAGGTCGTGCCACGCGAGGATCGTGGGCTCTCGCTCGTGCCGCCTGCGCTTCGCCCAACGCCCGCGGAGCGAGGGGAAGGAGATCCCCGGGCTCAGCCTGCCTGCGCTCGTGTGCCACATCGCCATGTGTCGTCCGCCCGTCCGACCGGCTGCACCGTCCCCTGACACCAGCCCCCCCAGCCGCCCTGGGGAGCTGTTCCCGACCCTAGGTGCGGGCGCCGCCCGCGTCGCCGTGCCAGTTGTCACCTCACCCACCGTGGCCGACGGGACGGCGCGCGTCAGCTGGGGAGCAGCGTGGCGAGCTCGCCGAAGCGGGTGGCGAGGTTCGAGACGCCGAAGGCCACGGTGACGAGCACCGAGAGGGCCAGCGCGGTGACCAACGAGGCCGGCACGCGGACGGGGGTGCGGTCGCCGTCGGGCACCGGCCGCATCCACATCTCCCGGGCCACGCCCGCGTAGTAGTAGAGCGCGATCACCGAGTTGACGCCGACGACGACCGCGAGGGCCACGCCCGACGCGGTCGGGTCCGGCTCGACGAGGGCGCGGAACACGACGAACTTCGCGAGCCAGCCGCCGAGCGGCGGGATGCCGGCCAGGCTGAAGAGGAAGATCGTCATCAGGACGGTCAGGCCTGGGGCGTACTCGAACAGTCCGCCCCAGGTGGAGATCTCGGCGCTGCGCGTCTTGCGGGCCACGGCGAGCACCACCGCGAACGCGCCGAGGTTCATCGCCGCGTAGATGAGGAGGTAGGTCACGACCGCCTGCAGAGCCCCGTCGGCGTTGGAGCCGACGACGGCGAGGGGGGCCAGCATGAACCCGGCCTGCGCGACGCCGGAGTACGCGAGCATCCGGATGATGTTCGTCTGCCGCAGGGCGATCAGGTTGCCGACGGTCATCGTCAGCGCGGCGAGCACCCACATGAGCGGCTCGACCACGTCGGTCCGGCCCGGGAACGCCACGAGGATCAGCTGCAGCAGCGCCACGAAGCCGGCCGCCTTCGAGGCGACCGCCAGGAACGCGGTGATGGGCGTCGGCGCGCCCTCGTACGTGTCGGGCGCCCAGGTGTGGAACGGCACCGCCGACACCTTGAAGGCGAAGCCCACCACCAGGAGGATGATGCCGAGCGTGACGAGCGGGCGGCTCTCGCCGGCGCCGATGCTGGCCCCGATGTCCGTGAGGAGCGTGCTGCCGGAGAACCCGTAGAGCAACGACATCCCGTACAGCATCACGGCCGACGCGAACACGCCCATGAGGTAGTACTTCGCCCCCGCCTCGTTGCCGTGCAGGTCGCGCTTGCGCCAGCCGGCCAGCAGGTAGGCAGGGATCGACAGCAGCTCGAGGGCGACGAAGATCGAGACGAGGTCGCGCGAGGACGCCATCACCGTCATGCCGAGGAGCGAGCTCAGGAGCAGGAAGTAGTACTCGCCCTCCGCGTAGTCCCCCTCCGCGACGTAGTTGGTGGACAGCAGCACGACGACGTAGCCCGTGACGAGGAACAGGGCCTTGAGCACGAGGGAGAAGTTGTCGACGGCGTAGGCACCGCCGAACATCGACCGGTCGGCACCGTCGAGCGCCAGCGTGAGCACCGGCACCATCGACGCGAGGAGCCCGATGCCCGCGACCTGCGGAACGATCCCCCGCGCCCCCTTCGGCGTGACGAGGTCGGCCAGGAGCACCGCGACGATCGCGCCCGTCAGCACGAGCTCGGGCGCGAGCGCGTGGAGGTCGACGTCCGGCCGGACGAAGTCCGTCCCCTTGGCCAGGAGGGCGCTCAGCACGAGCTGCTAGCCCCCCAGCGCCGCGAAGGTCGAGCCCATGGCCGACAGCGCGGGGTCGGTCACCTGGAAGATCAGGTGGGGGTACACCCCGAGCACGAGGATCGGCACGAGCATCGGCAGCCACGCCATCCACTCCGTCGCGTGGACGTCGTGGATGTGCTCGTCCTTGAACTCGTCCTTCGGCGTGCCGAAGGCCGTCCGCTGGAAGAGCCAGAGCAGGTAGCCGGCGGCGAGCACGGTGCCCACCGCGGCGACGACCATGTACACCCGGAACAGCTCCTCGGAGAGGCCCGCGCCGGGGTTGTACGCCGAGAGGATCGCGGGGAACTCCCCCCAGAACCCGGCGAGGCCCGGGAGGCCGAGCGATGCCATCGTGGTGAACCCGAGGATCCAGCCGAGCTTGGGTGCCTGCAGCAGGAGGCCGCCGAGCCGCTTGATCTCGAGCGTGTGGAACCGGTCCTTCACCGAGCCGGCCACGAAGAAGAGCATCCCGGTGATCAGGCCGTGGGCGACCATGCCGAAGACGGCCGCGTTGAGGCCGAAGTCCGTGAGGCTGGCGATGCCCAGCATCACGAAGCCCATGTGGGCCACCGACGAGAAGGCGATGAGCCGCTTCATGTCGGTCTGGGCCAGGCAGCCCAAGGCGCCGTAGATGATGCCGATGACGGCGAGGAGGCCGATCCACGGCGCCCACTCGACCGCGGCCTCCGGCAGGATCCCGAGGGCCACCCGCACGAAGCCGTAGGTGCCGAGCTTCAGGAGCACCGCGGCCAGGATCACCGAGCCCTGGGTGGGCGCCTGGGTGTGGGCGTCGGGCAGCCAGGTGTGGAACGGGAACATCGGCACCTTGATGCCGAAGCCCATGAACATGCCGCCGAAGATGAGCACCTGGGTGGACAGGGCCAGGTCGCCGGCGGCGCTGCGATCGGCCACGCCCTGGGCCAGGTCCGCCATCGCGAAGCTCTCGCCTCCGGTGACGAAGAACAGCGCCAGGAAGCTCACGATCATGAGCGCCGAGCCGAACAGCGTGAACAGGAAGAACTTGATCGCCGCGTACTGCCGGTCCTCGCCGCCCCACACGCCGATCATGAAGTACATCGGGAGCAGGACCAGCTCGAAGAAGACGAAGAAGAGGATGAGGTCCTGGGCGACGAACGATCCGAGCATGCCGGTGTGCAGCACGAGCGTGAGGATCAGGAACGCCTTCGGGTTGTGCGGCGCGGGGAAGTGGTTCCAGCTGTAGATGACCACCAGCGGGGTGATCAGCAGCGTGAGGGCGACCAGCGGGAGCGACAGGCCGTCGAGGCCGAGGAGGAAGCGGGAGCTGATGACCTCGATCCAGGACTTGTCGACGACGAACTGCAGCTTGTCGGCGTGGTCGTAGTCGAAGTCGATGAAGACGGCGAGCCCGACGGCGGCCGGCGCGAGCGAGAAGAGCAGGGCGACGACCTTGTGGGCCTGCTCCTCGGCCTTCGGGATCAGCATCATGATGAGCGCGCCCGCCGCTGGCAGGAACACCATGAGGCTCAGGCCCCAAGACGTGAGGAAGTCGTTGTTCTCCATGGTCCCAGTCGTTCCTAGATGACGATGATGAAGACGCCGGCGAGGAGTGCCGCGCCGGCGAAGAGGAGCGCCGCGTACTGCTGGACGCGCCCGGTCTGGATGTGTCGCAGGCCCTGGCCGGACCCCTCGGCGGCGGCGCCGGACCCGTTGACGATGGTGTCGACGACGCCCTGGTCGATCTTGTCGTAGACGAAGCGGCCGCCCTTGACCGCCGCTGTGCCGGCGCCGTTGACGACGCCGTCGATGCCCTTCTGGTTGAACCAGTACGCCGCCCGGGCGATGGGGCCCTTCACCGCACCCACGACGACGTCGGTGTACAGGCGGTCGAAGCCGTACTTCTCCACGAGGACGGTGTGACCGACACGGGCCACCTTGCTGCGCTGGGTGATCCCATGGGGGCCGAGGCCGCGGAAGTACCACGCCGCCGCCAGCGAGATGCCGAGGATCCCGATGAGCGTGGAGATCGCCGCGATGCCGAGGCTGAACTCCGGGTGGGCGAAGGTCTCGAGGACCGACGGGAAGTACTCGCCCTTCGGCTCGTAGAAGTGCTCGAAGCGCAGCGCGAACCGGTCGGGCACCCAGTCGAGCGCACCCGTGTTCGGGAGGTTGGCGAACCCCGCCACCATGGCCAGGCCGCTGAGGATGTAGAGCGGCCAGAGGATGCGGGGACCCGACTCGTGCGGGGGATGGTGCTCGTCGGCGGCGTGGCCGCGGGGCTCGCCGTGGAAGGTGAGGTACACGCACCGCGTCATGTACGCGGCGGTCATGAGCGCGCCCACGAGCCCGACGATCAGGAACGCGGTGTAGCCGTCGCCCAGCTGGTCGGCGCCGGCGAGGATCTCGTCCTTCGACCAGAACCCGGCCAGGGGGAAGATGCCGATCAGGGCGGCGGTGCAGATCAGGAACGTCCAGTACGTCCTCGGCATGAATCGCTTCATGCCGCCCATGTGCTCCTGCATGTCGAAGGAGTGCACCGAGTGGGCGACCGAGCCGGACCCGAGGAACAGCCCGGCCTTGAACATGGCGTGGGTGAACAGGTGGAAGAAGGCCGCGGTCCAGGCGCCCACGCCGAGGGCCATCACCATGTACCCGAGCTGGGACACGGTGGAGTACGCGAGCACCTTCTTGATGTCGTTCTGGACGAAGGCCAGGCCCGCGCCGCCGATCACCGTGACCCCGCCGACGATGGCCAGCAGGTTCACGCTGGACACGCCGATCGACAGGCCCTGGAAGAAGACCGGGTAGAGCCGGCCGACCATGAAGATGCCGGCGACCACCATCGTCGCGGCGTGGATGAGCGCGGAGACGGGGGTCGGGCCGGCCATGGCGTCGGGGAGCCACGTGTGGAGGATGAACTGGCCCGACTTGGACATGACCGCGGCGAGCAGCGAGCAGGACGCCACGAGCAGCACGAGGTGGCTGATGTCGCCGGCCACGGCCATCTCGTTGATGCGCTGGATGTCGAAGGTCTGGCCCGCGCCGAAGAACAGGATGATGACCCCGCAGATGAGCCCGACGTCGCCGACGCGGTTCGTGATGAAGGCCTTGAGGGCGGCGTCGGAGTTCGGCTTCTCCTCCCACCAGTGCCCGATCAGCGCGAACGAGCACAAGCCCACGAGCTCCCAGCAGGTGAGGAGCATCAGGGTGTTCTCGGCCATGATCAGCCCGAGCATCGAGGCGGTGAAGAGCGACAGGAACGCGAAGTAGTGCGTGTACCGCCGATCGCCTCCGACGTAGTCCGTGCTGTACACGTGCACGAGCAACGAGATCAGCGTGACGACGAAGAGCATCATCACCGAGGGCCCGTCGAGCAGCATGCCAGCCGAGAACTCGATGCCACCGTTGCTCCACCACGTGACGGTCTTGTGCACCGGCTCCACGGAGAACTCCGTGTGCCCCTCCGACCCTTCGGCGGCGTGAGATTCGTCGCCTTCGGCGGCTGAGGGCTCCTCGGCATGCGACTCCGTCGCATGCTCCGGCGTCGTCACTGTGTCGTCTGGTGGACTCTGCTCCTCATGCGACTGCGTCGCATGTGCCGCGTCGTCCACGTGTTGGAACCACTGGACGTTGACGACGATGGCCAGGACGAAGGCGGCCAGGAGGGCCGCGATGCCGATCTCGGCGCCCTTCTGGGGCATCCGCTTGCCGAAGAGGAGGATGAGGACGAACGAGGCCGCGGGGATGAGCGGGATGATCCAGGCGTTCTGCAGCATGGCTATCCCTTGAGCTCGGCGATGTCGTCGAGGTCCACGCTGCGGCGGTTGCGGTAGATGAGCAGGACGATGGCCAGCCCCACGCCGACCTCCGCAGCCGCGATGGCGATCACGAACAGGGCGAAGACGGAGCCGGCGATGGAGCCCTGCATGGCCCCGAAGGCGATCAGGTTGATGTTGACCGCGTTCAGGATGAGCTCGATCGACATCAGGACCAGCACCGCGTTCTTCCGCACCAGGACGCCGTAGACGCCCAGGCAGAAGAGGACGGCTCCGAGGAGCAGGAACTGGTTGAGGAGCAGATCGTCCATGAGATCAGTGCTCTCCGGCGGTCAGATCGGGGCCAGGCCGGAGCCGAGCCGGCTCCGCCGGTCGGCGGGAGGCACTTGCGGAGGACGGGGCGAGCGGAGCGAGGTCCGGAGCAAGCATCGACTCAGTCCTTCCGGGCCAGGACGATGGCCCCGACGAGGGCGGCGAGCAGGAGCACCGACACGACCTCGAACGGGACGAGGTAGTCGGCGAAGATCGAGTCGCTCACGGTGGCCGAGTTCGAGCCGTCGACCGTGGCGATCCGGGTGTCGGCGGGCAGGGCGGTGCGGGTCCAGCCGTACTCGTCGAGGAGGGCGTAGGCCATCACCCCGAACAGCAGCAGCGCGGTCGCGGCCCCGCCGACCACCGCCCGGCGGTTCGTCAGCTCCTGGTCCCGGCCGATGCGGGCGCGCGTGAGCATCACGCCGAAGAGGAACAGCACGACGATCGCGCCGATGTACACGAGCACCTGGGTGGCGGCCACGAACTCGGCGGTGAGGAGCACGTACTGCGCGGCGACCGCCGCGAGCACGGCGACGAGGTAGAGCGCGGCGTGGACGACGTTCTTCGTGGTGACGACCCGGAGGGCGCCCCAGACGATCGCGGCCGCGAACGCGTAGAAGAAGACGTTCTGGGCGACCATCAGCGGGGCACCTTGCGCTTCTTGGCGGCGGACCCGGCTTCGTAGTCCTCGAACTCGGGGACGGTCTCCATCCACTCGCCGAGGCGGTCCATGTCGTGGAGCAGGTCGGCGAGGCGCGGCTCGGAGTACTCGTACTCGGGGCTCCAGAAGAGCGCATCGAAGGGGCAGACCTCGACGCAGATGCCGCAGTACATGCAGAGCGCGTAGTCGATGTCGAACCGGTCGAGGGCGCTGACGGTGCGCTCCTTGCCGCCGGGCCGCCGCGGCGGGGCCTTGGTCTTGTGGCCCTCGATGTAGATGCACCAGTCCGGGCAGCTGCGGGAGCACAGCATGCAGACCGTGCAGTTGTCCTCCTTGAGGGCGATGACGCCACGGGCCCGGGGCGCCGGGGCCTCGCTCTCGTGGGGGTACTGCACGGTCACCGCGCCGATCGTGGGCGCCGGCAGGAGGGTCTTGATGCCTCGCTTGGGGAACATCGTGCGGATGAGCTCCGCGAACGTGAGCTTCATGCCGGTGAGGAGGCCCGGCACCTTCGGCTTGGGGAACGACGGCATCAGAACGCCACCTTCAGGCCCATCGTCGCCAGGATGTTCACCAGCGAGATCGGGATGAGGTACTTCCAGGCGAAGGCCTGGAGCTGGTCCTCCCGGAAGCGCGGGAACGTGAACCGCACCCAGAAGATGAGCAGGCCGACCAGCATCATCTTCCCGAAGAGGATGAGCGGACCTGCGATGTTCATCCAGTCCTCGTCGAGGTCGACGAAGGGCAGCGCCCACCCGCCGAGGAACAGGGTGGCCGCGAGCACGGAGAAGACGGCGGCGGTGGCGAACTCGCCGATGAAGAACAGCAGGAACCGGATCCCGGAGTACTCGGTGATGTACCCGGTCACGATCTCGGACTCGGCCACCGGCATGTCGAACGGGGTCTGGGTGAGCTCCGCCTGGGTCGCGATGAGGAAGACGAGGAAGCCCACGAGCTGGGTGAGGATGTACGGGTTCCCGATCCCGCCCCAGCCGAAGATCTCGCCCTCGTGCTGGGCGGTGACGATCCCCTGCAGGTTGAGCGTCCCGGCCTGGATCACGACGCCGACGACGGCGAGCACCATCGGGAGCTCGTAGGCGATGAGCTGGCCGGCCGCCCGCAGGCCGCCGATCAGCGAGTACTTGTTGGCCGACGCCCAGCCGGCGATCAGCACGCCGATCACCGACACCGACGACAGGCCGAGGGCGAGGAAGATGCCGGTGTCGAGGTCGGCGAAGTACGCGTCGGGCCCGAAGGGGACGACGACCACCAGCAGGAACGTCGACGCGAGGACGATGTACGGGGCGAGCGCGAAGAGCTGGCGGTCGGCCCGGGCCGGCGTGAGGTCCTCTTTCTGGAGGAACTTGCCGACCTCCGCGAGCAGCTGCAGGGAGCCGTGCGGCCCGGCCTCCATCGGCCCGAGCCGGCTCTGCATGTAGCTCATCATCTTGAACAGGAACGCGATGACGAACGTGCCCGCGCCGAGGATCACGAAGACCAGGACGGCGACCGACCTGACGGTCGTCTGCTGCCAGTACGAGAGGTCGACGGCGACGGTCACCGAGTTAGCCCCGAGGTCGGTAGCGCGCGGCTCGGTGACCGCGGAGCCTGTCGGCTCCGGGATGCCTGTGACACGGACTCGCTGACGCTCGTCACCGGTCGATGTCTCCCAGGATGAAGTAGAGGCTGGCGAGGATGGCGATGATGTCGGGCACGTAGACGCCCCGGAGCAGCCACGGCGCGATCGAGATGTTGTTGAAGCTGGCCGACCGGATCTTCACCCGGAACGGCCCGGTGTCGCCCTTCGACACGAGGTAGTAGCCCATCTCGCCGAGCGGGTTCTCGGTCGCGACGTACGCCTCGCCCTCGGGCACCTTGATGATGCGGGGGACCTTCGCCATGATCGGCCCGCTCGGCAGGCCGTCGCAGAGCTGGTCGACGATCTTGCTGGCCTCGCGGACCTCCTGGAGCCGCACCCACGAGCGGCCGAAGCAGTCGCCGTCCGGGTGCGTGTACACCTTCCAGTCGAGCTTGTCGTAGGCCAGGCCGACGCAGGCGTCCCGCCGCAGGTCCCAGTCGACGCCGCTGCCGCGGAGGTTCGCGCCGGACAGGCCGTAGGACTGGGCGACCGCGGCCGGGACCACGCCGATGCCGCGGGTGCGGGTCTGGAAGATCTCGTTGAGGTAGACGAGGTCCTCCATCTGGTCGCAGAACCGGCGGACCCGCTGCATCGCGGCCTTGGTCTCGGCGATCCAGCCCTTCGGCAGGTCGTCCTTGAGACCGCCGATGCGGTCGAAGTTCGGGTGGAAGCGCCCACCGGTGGCCGACTCGATCTGGTTGAGGACGAACTCCCGGTCGCGGAAGGCCCAGAACGCCGGCGTCTGCGCGCCGAGCTGCAGCGCCAGGTCGCCGATGAACAGCGAGATGTTGGCGATGCGGGAGAGCTCGAACAGGATCGTCCGGATCCACGTCGCCCGCTCCGGGGCCTCGACCTCCATGAGCTGCTCGGCGGCGAGGATGAAGGGCACCTCGTTGGCGAAGCTGCCCAGCCAGTCGATGCGGTTCACCAGCGTGGTGACCTGCGGGTACGAGCGGACCTCGCAGAGCTTCTCGTAGCCGCGGTGCATGTAGCCGCAGATGACGTCGGCTGACGTGACCTGCTCGCCGTCGAGGTGGGCGACCACGCGCAGGGTGCCGTGGGTGGCTGGGTGCTGCGGGCCCATGTTGAGGACCATGCCCTCGTCGGTCTCGAGCTCGATGTTGATCCGGCCGTCGGCCGCCTGCGCGTTGGCGTAGGCCAGCTGCTGCGCCTCGGAGAGCACGTCGGTCATGACTCCTCCCCCGTCTCGCCCTCGGCCTCGGCGTCCTCCTCGTCGTCGCCGCCCGGCATCGGCTCGACGTCGACGATCCCGGGCCACGGCTTCACGACGCGAGCGAGGAGCGGGAACTCCTTGCGCAGCGGGTGGCCCTCGAACTCGGTCGGCAGGTACAGGTGGCGCAGGTCGGGGTTGCCCTCGAAGGTGATGCCGAACATCTCCCACGCCTCGCGCTCGTGCCACGCGGCGCCGGCGAAGGTGCGGGTCCACGTGCCGATCCGGGCGTCGTCGTCCGGGACGTCGGCCTTGAGCAGCACCCGCAGGTCGGTGCCGACCTTGGCCACCGAGGCCAGCACCTGCAGCCGGGTGTCGCCGCCGGCGTAGCCGGGGACGGCCGAGGAGGGGTCGGGCATCGGCGGCGGGAACGGCACGTCGACCTCGGCGTCCTCGTACCGCCCGTAGGGCGACGGCAGCCAGTCGATGGCCGAGAGGAAGTCGAAGAACCGGCAGCCGGCGGGGCCGTCGGCCACCTCCGCGACGGTCGGCCACGCGTCGGTGGCGACGCGGATCCAGAGGCCCTGGCCCGGGCGGAGGTGGCTGTCGAGCACCGCGTCGCCGAGGTGCTCCGCGAACGTCGCGAGGAGCTCCTCGCGCCGCTCGTCGGTGGCGTCGGGAGCGGCCTCCTCCGGAGGCGTCTCGGTGGCGGTGTCCTCAGCCAACGACGATCGGCTCCCCGCGGGTCTCGCCCTTCCAGCGCTTGGCCATGTCCTCGTTCTGGATCCGCTCCTGCAGCAGCACGATGCCCTCGAGCAGGGCCTCGGGCCGCGGCGGGCACCCGGGGACGTAGACGTCGACCGGCACGATCTGGTCGACGCCCTTGGTGACCGAGTAGCTGTCCCAGTACGGGCCGCCGCAGTTGGTGCACGAGCCCATGGAGATCACGTACTTCGGGTCCGGCATCTGCTCGTAGAGCCGGCGGATCGCGGGGACGATCTTGTCGGTGACGGTGCCCGAGATGATCACGAGGTCGGCCTGACGGGGGCTGGCCGGGAAGGGGATGACCCCCAGGCGCATCACGTCGTAGCGGGGGGCGGCGAGGGCGGCGCCCATCTCGATGGCACAGCACGCGAGGCCCCACTGGTACGCCCAGACGGAGTACTTGCGGCTCAGGTTGAGCAGCTTGGTGAGCGGCTTCGGCATCTTGCCGCTCTCGACGAGGCCCATCAGATGCTCAGACCCAACGGAGGACCTTCTTCCGCCAGGCGTAGAGGAGGCCCAGGGCGAGGATGACGATGAAGATCACCATCTCGACGAAGCCGAACCACCCGTAGGCGTCGACGCGCGTCGCGAACGGGAAGATGAACACCGCCTCGACGTCGAACATCACGAAGAGCAGGGCGAAGATGTAGTAGCGGATCTGGCTCTGGCCCCAACCGGACCCCACAGGGTCCACGCCGGACTCGTACGCGATGTACTTCTCGGGCTGCGGACGGGTCGGCCGGAGCAGCGATCCGACGCCGAGGAGGAGCCCGACCAGCGCTGCACCGACGAAGCCGAAGATCGCGACGGTGAGGTAGTCGCGGAGCAGATCGGACACGGTTCGGGAGCCTAGTGAAGGCGCGAACGAGGGGCCAAGATGGCCGAGATTCGGGGGTTTGCCGCTCCCTGACCGGGTCTGGAGCGCCCTCCGCAACCCTCAGGACGGGGGACCCCCTCGGGGCCGGCGGGCGCCGACGAAGGTGGTGAACCGGTCCCGCGAGTCCTGCGCGAGCTGTGCCATCGCTGCGTGGCGCTCGGCGGCGACGGCACGGGCCGCCCGCGGGTCGGCCAGGAAGGCGCGCACCCAGCGCTCCAGCTCCTCGACGCCGTCGACCAGGTGCGAGGTCGACACCTGCTCCCCCAGGCACCCGATCGGGTACGCCACGACCGGAACGCCGTGCCCGACCGCCTCCCACACGACGAGGGGCTCCGCCTCGTAGGAGTAGCGGCTCGGGAAGACGAGCAGGTCGAGGCCGCGCAGGAAGGCCACCTTGTCCTCCCCGTACAGGGCTCCGTGGTGGACGACGTGACCGGCGTCGAGCGCCGCCGCCAGCCCGGCGACCATGTCCGGCTCGACCTTGCCGCCGACGTGGAGCTCGGCCCGGTCGTCACCGTGGAGCCGCGCGGCGACGTCGAGGAAGTCCGGCAGGCCCTTGGCGGCCATGAGGTTGCCGAACATGCCGACGCGCAGCGGTCCGGGCCGGTCGCGGGGACCGGGAGCCGGCCCAAGGGGCACGAACGCGGCGTTGGAGACGACCGTGGAGTCGCCCGCCACCGCGTACCGTTGGAGGAAGCCGTCGCGCATGCGCTCGCACAGGAACACGTGGTGGAGGCGGCGCCCGCCGACGCGGCAGATCGCGGCCATCAGCCCGACGCGACGGTGGATGTAGAAGAAGGTGTGGTGGTGGAGCACCAGCTCGATGCCGCACGCTCGGGACGCGACCACGGT
>DATFFY010000456.1:0-3333 GCA_035249805.1 Acidimicrobiales bacterium
GGGGGGATCGCGCTGCTGGCCGCCGCCGGAGGGACCGCGGTCGAGGTGGCGGCCGATGGCGCCCTCGGCGTCGGACCGGCAGCGGAGTCCGGCGAGCGCAACATGACGGCGGCGGCGGGCTGCGCCGAGCTGCCGGACATCGGCACGGGCGTGACGGGCCCGCACCTCACCGGCGCATCGTCGGTGGAGGAGGTGCGGGGGTTCCTGGACTCCCACCTCCACATCACGGCGTTCGAGTTCCTCGGGGGCCGGGCCCACTGCGGCCGCCCCTGGCACCCCTACGGCGTGACCTACGCGCTCGTCGACTGCCCGGACCACGGCATCGCGGGCGGGTCCGCCGCGGTCATGGAGAACTTCTTCGGCGGGGACCCGCTCGCGCAGCACGACCCGGTGGGGTGGCCCTCGTTCCGGGACTGGCCCGCGCCGCGCTCGCTCACCCACGAGCAGACCTACCACCGGTGGCTCGAGCGGGCCTGGCGGGGCGGCCTCCGCATGATCGTCAACCTCTTCACCGACAACCGCGTGCTGTGCGACGTCTATCCGCTCCACCAGAACAGCTGCGACGAGATGGCGTCGGCCCACCTCCAGGCGGCCCGGATCCGCGAGCTGGAGCGCTACGTCGACGCACAGCACGGTGGTCCCGGCGAAGGCTGGCTGCGCATCGTCACCGACCCGTACCAGGCGCGGGCCGTCATGAACGCCGGCAAGGTCGCCGTGGTCCTCGGCATCGAGCTGTCCGAGCCCTTCGGCTGCCGGAGCTTCCTCGGCCAGGCCGGGTGCACCACCGCCGACATCGACCGGCAGCTCGACGAGCTGCACGCGCTCGGCGTCCGGCAGCTGTTCGCGATCCACAAGTTCGACAACGCGCTCGGCGGCGTGATGGGCGACCCCGGCACGCAGGGCGTGCTCGTGAACCTCGGCAACCTCGACTCGGCCGGCCACTTCATCGACATGGAGACCTGCGACGAGGAGGGCACGGGGGTCCACGACAACCGGCAGGTGTTCCCGGCCGACCTCGGACCGGAGATCGGCGGGCTCGGCGGCGCCCTCGGCGGCCTCACGCCCCCGGGCGTGGTCGTGCCGGTGTACCCGCCTCCGGAGCACTGCAACAGCGCCGGGATCACCGAGCTGGGCCGGTACGCGATCGGGGCGATGGCCGACCGGGGGCTGATCGTGGACGTGGACCACATGGGGGTGCGGGCCCGGCAGGGCGCCCTCGACCTGCTGGAGGCCCGCCGGTACTCCGGGGTCGTGTCGTCGCACGGGTGGATCTCACCCGACGGCGAGCGACGCGTCCTGGGCCTCGGCGGCGTGGTGTCGCCCTACGCCGGCGGCTCCACCGGGTTCGCCGACGCGTGGGCCCGCACGCGCCAGTGGGCACCGGAGGGCTACGTGTACGGGCTCGGGTACGGAGCCGACTCGAACGGGCTCGGCACCCAGGGCGATCCTCGCCACGGCCCGAACCCCGTGACCTATCCCTTCGAGGGCCTCGGTGGGACCACGATCGATCGGCAGGTGAGCGGCAGCCGCACCTTCGACGTCAACGTCGATGGCGTGGCCCACTACGGGCTCTACCCCGACTGGATCGAGGACCTCCGCCACATCGCCGGCGACGAGATCGTCGAGGACCTGGCCCGCGGACCCGAGGCCTACCTGCAGATGTGGGAGCGGGCCGACGGCATCGTGCGCGCCGCCGCCTGCCCCGCCCCGCCCTCGCTCGCGCAGGTGCGGCCGGGGATGACGGCGGAGGAGGTCCTTCGCACCGCCGGCCAGCCGACCCGTCGAGCGGGCGACGCCTTCACGTACTGCGACGAGCAGGTGCGCTTCGACCCGACCGGCCTGGTGCTGGCCACGACCGCGCCGGGAGCGGCCGGCGAGATCCCCGCGACCGGCGGCTCGACCCCGCTCCCGCTCGCCCTCCTCCTGCTCGCGGCGAGCTCGGCGCTCCGGTGGTGGAGGGTCAGGTTCGTCCGCCCGGGTTGAGGCCGGCCGACCGTCGCCGCCTAGATTTTCGCCCAGCGAGGGGGGAGCGGCAGTGAGCGTGATCGACAAGGAAGCCCTGAAGGCGCGGTACGCCGCCGAGCGGGCCAAGCGGCTGCGGCCGGACGGGAACGACCAGTACGTCGAGATCACCGGCCGGCTCAAGCACTACGCCGACGACCCGTACACCGAGGTGGTGGAGCGGGAGCCGCTGCGGGACCACGTCACCTTCACCTTCATCGGCGGCGGGTTCGCCGGGCTCGTCACCGGGGCCAGGGTGAAGGAGGCCGGCGTCGACGACGTGCGCATCGTCGAGAAGGGCGGCGACTTCGGGGGCACGTGGTACTGGAACCGCTATCCGGGGGCGCAGTGCGACACGGCGTCGATGGTGTACATGCCGCTGCTCGAGGAGTGCGGGCACATGCCGTCGGAGAAGTACGCGCACGCGCCCGAGATCCTCGAGCACTGCCAGCGGATCGGGAAGCACTTCGGCCTCTACGACGGCGCCCTCTTCCACACGCAGGTCACCGAGCTGGTGTGGGACGACGACGCGCACCACTGGCGCGTCCGCACCAACCGGGGCGACGAGTTCACGACGCAGTTCGTCGGCATGGGCACCGGCCCGCTGCACCTCCCGAAGCTCCCGGGCATCCCGGGCCTCGAGTCGTTCCGGGGCCACACGTTCCACACGAGCCGCTGGGACTACGCCTACACGGGCGGCGACCCGTCCGGCGCGCCGATGACCGGCCTGGCCGACAAGCGCGTCGCGCTCATCGGCACCGGCGCCACGTCCGTGCAATGCGTCCCCCACCTCGCCCGCGCCTGCGGCGAGCTCTACGTGTGCCAGCGCACGCCGTCGTCGGTCGACGTGCGGGACAACCACCCCATCGACCCCGACTGGTTCGACGAGATCGCCACCCCCGGCTGGCAGCAGCGCTGGATCGAGAACTTCACCGCCAACCAGACGGCCACCCTCGTCGACGAGGACCTCGTCCAGGACGGCTGGACCGAGCTCGTCGGCCGCATGAAGGCCAGGTTCATGAGCCTGCCGCCCGAGGAGATGACCCCCGAGGGGATCCTCGCCGCCCTCGAGGACGCCGACTTCGAGAAGATGGAGGAGATCCGCAACCGGGTCAACACCATCGTCGAGGACGGCGACACGGCCGAGAAGCTGAAGGCCTGGTACCGGCAGCTGTGCAAGCGGCCCTGCTTCCACGACGAGTACCTGCAGGCGTTCAACGAGCCGAACGTGCACCTGGTCGACACCGACGGCCAGGGCGTCGAGCGGATCACCGAGCGGGGCGTCGTGGTCGCCGGCGTGGAGTACGAGGTCGACTGCATCATCTACGCCTC
>DATFFY010000457.1:0-5272 GCA_035249805.1 Acidimicrobiales bacterium
GGCCAGCACGCGTGGGTGCGGAGCCGGGCCGAAGCGATCGCGGAGGGCTGGTACGGGCCGATCGTCACCGACGCCGCCGCCGGCCGGCTGGGCGACGTGCTGCTGGCCGCGAAGGGCGAGGTCGCCTTCTTCGATCCCGACGACACCGGGCCCTACGTGCTGGTGGGCCGCCACGGCTCGGTGACCGAGGACGAGATGCTCGTGCCGCTGCTCGCGGGCGTGGCGGGGTAGACGGCGCCGATAGGTTGGCCCCCATGTCCGACGCGCCCCCCGACGACGAGCAAGCGAGGGACGAGCAGGTCCTGGTCCCCTCCGTGGTCACCGACGGTGGTGGCGACGGGAAGGAGCCGACGGAGTCGGTGGAGTCGCCCGGCAAGGTGCTGCGGATCGGCTCGATGATCAAGCAGCTCCTGGAGGAGGTGCGAGGCGCCGAGCTCGACGAGCCCAGCCGGGAGCGGCTCCGGGAGATCTACGAGACGTCCATCGCCGAGCTGTCCGACTCGCTCTCGCCCGACCTCAGCGACGAGCTGGGTCGCCTCGCCCACCCGTTCGAGTCCCCGGCGGCGCCCTCGCCGGCCGAGCTGCGGGTGGCCAAGGCGCAGCTCGTCGGGTGGCTCGAGGGGCTGTTCCACGGCATCCAGGCCACCCTCTTCGCGCAGCAGATGGCCGCCCGCCAGCAGCTCGAGCAGATGCAGCGGCAGCTGCCGCAGGGCGCTCCGGGACGCCCTGGCGGGGCCGAGGAAGGACCCCGGCCAGGCACCTACCTGTAGCCCGCGGTCGGGGTGTACGTTCGCGGAACCACAACCGTGTGATTTCGCAAGGAGCGGCCCGGGTGGCCGACAGCTTCACCCACCTCCACGTCCACACCGAGTACTCGATGCTCGACGGCGCCGCCCGGATCGCCGAGGTGGTCGCGGCCGCCGTCGAGGACGGCCAGCCCGCGCTCGGCATCACCGACCACGGGAACATGTACGGGATCCTGGACTTCTACCGGGCCTGCAAGGACCAGGGCATCAAGCCCATCCTCGGCTCGGAGCTGTACATGGCCCACGAGAGCCGCGACGAGCGCCCGCCGCGCCGGGGTCGGCTCGACGACGGCGGCGGCGACGTCGAGGGCGGGTCGAAGCTCTACTACCACCTCACCGCGCTGGCCGAGAGCGACGCCGGGTACCGCAACCTGATCCAGCTCTCGAGCCGCGCGTTCCTGGAGGGCTACTACTACAAGCCCCGCGTGGACTGGGAGCTGCTCCAGGACCACAGCGAGGGGCTGATCGTCACCACCGGCTGCCTCGGTGGCCACGTCCTCCAGCACCTCCTGCGCGACGACTTCGACGGCGCCGTGAAGGCGGCCGGGCGGCTCCAGGACATCTTCGGGCGGGACAGCCTCTTCGTCGAGCTGCAGGACCACCAGCTCCCGGAGCAGCACCGCACCAACCCGATGCTGCTCGACATCGCCAAGCACCTGCAGGCGCCGCTGCTCGCCACCAACGACAGCCACTACGTGCACCGGCACGACGCGATCGCCCACGACGCCCTGCTGTGCGTGCAGACCGGCTCGCTCATGAGCGACCCGGACCGCTTCAAGTTCACCGGCGACGAGCACTACCTGAAGCCCGCGCACGAGATGCGCCACCTCTTCCGCGAGCTCCCCGAGGCGTGCGACAACACGCTGTGGGTGGCCGAGCGGGCCGGCGTGACCATCGAGTTCGGCAAGCCGCAGCTGCCGACGTTCCCGCTCCCCGAGGGCTTCGCCACCGACGCCGACTACCTCCGCCACCTCACCTTCGAGGGCGCCGAGCGGCGCTGGGGTGCCCGCCTCGACGACAAGATCGTCGAGCGCCTCGCCTACGAGCTCCAGGTCATCGAGTCGATGGGGTTCTCGTCCTACTTCCTCATCGTGTGGGACCTCATCAAGCACGCGCGCGACGCCGGCATCCGCGTCGGCCCCGGTCGAGGCAGCGCGGCGGGCTGCGCCGTCGCCTACACGCTCTGGATCACCGACCTCGACCCGATCCGCTACGACCTGCTGTTCGAGCGCTTCCTCAACCCGAGCCGCATCTCGATGCCGGACATCGACATGGACTTCGACTCCCGCTACCGGGACGAGATGATCCGCTACGCGGCCGAGCGCTACGGGCGGGACCACGTGGCCCAGATCGTCACCTTCTCCACCATCAAGGCCCGGGCCGCGGTCCGCGACGCCGCCCGGGTGCTCGGGTACCCGTACGCGGTGGGGGACAAGGTGGCCAAGGCCATGCCGCCCCTCGTCATGGGCCGGGACACCCCGCTCTACGCCTGCCTCGAGCAGCACCCGAAGTACGAGGACGGCTACAAGATGGCCGCCGACCTCAGGAAGATGCGGGACGAGGATCCCGACGCGGCGAAGGTCATCGAGGTCGCCACCGGCCTCGAGGGCCTGCGCCGGCAGGACGGCATCCACGCCGCGGCCGTGGTGATCACGAAGGAGCCGCTCACGACCTACCTGCCCATCCAGCGCAAGCCGGAGGGCGGGCAGGACCCGAGCGAGGCGCCGATCGTCACCCAGTACGAGATGCACGGCGTCGAGGACCTCGGCCTGCTGAAGATGGACTTCCTCGGCCTACGCAACCTCGACGTCATCACCGACACCCTCGAGATCATCAGGACCACGCGGGGCATCGAGCTCGACATCGACGAGCTCCCGCTCGACGACGAGGCCACGCTCGCGCTGCTCTGCCGGGGCGACTCCATCGGCGTGTTCCAGCTCGAGGGCGGGCCCATGCGCGCACTGATGCGGGCCCTCGCCCCGTCGAGCTTCGAGGACGTGGCCGCCCTCGTCGCCCTGTACCGGCCCGGCCCGATGGCCGCCAACATGCACAACGACTACGCCGACCGGAAGAACGGCCGGAAGGAGGTGGAGTACTTCCACCCGGAGGCCGAGGAGCTCCTGGCCGACACGTACGGCCTGATGATCTACCAGGAGTCCGTGATGCGGGTGGCCCAGAAGTTCGCGGGCTACTCCCTCGCAGAGGCGGATTCGCTTCGCAAGGCCATCGGGAAGAAGCAGAGGGCCGGGATGGCCAAGGAGAAGAAGGCGTTCGTCGACGGTGTCGAGCGCACCGGCTACGACCGCGCCCTCGGCACGTCGCTGTTCGACATCATCGAGCAGTTCGCCGACTACGCGTTCAACAAGTCGCACTCGTTCGGCTACGGGCTGATCGCCTACCAGACGGCCTACCTCAAGGCCCACCACCCGGCCGAGTACCTCTCCGCCCTCCTGACGAGCGTGAAGGCGAACCTGGAGAAGGCGGCCGTGTACCTGGCCGAGTGCCGCACGATGGACATCGAGGTCGTCGTGCCGGACGTGAACCGGTCGGCGTCGGACTTCACCCCCTCGATCGAGATCGGCCCCGACGGGCGCGAGGTGCGCAAGATCGTCTTCGGCCTGTCCGCGGTCCGCAACGTCGGCTCGGGCCTGGTCGGCCTGCTGGTCGCGGAGCGCGAGGCCAACGGGCCCTTCGCCGACTTCTACGACTTCTGCGAGCGCGTCGACTACCAGGTCCTCAACAAGAAGACGCTCGAGTCGCTCATCAAGGCGGGCGCGTTCGACAGCCTCGGCCATCCTCGCCTCGGGCTGCTCCAGGCCTTCGAGGACATCGTCGACGCGACGGTGGCTCGTCGCCGCGAGGACGACATGGGCACGCTGAGCCTCTTCGGGGAGCTGCAGACCCAGGGGGCCGACTTCGACGAGCGGCGGCCGATCCCGGACAAGGAGTTCGGCAAGCGGGACCGGCTCTCCTTCGAGAAGGAGATGCTCGGCCTCTACGTGAGCGACCACCCGCTCCTGGGCGCGGAGGCCTCGCTCCGCCGGCGCTGCGACGCCACCCTCGCGGACCTGCCCGAGCTCGACGACGGCGCCGTCCGCACCTTCGGCGGCGTCATCACCGGGCTCCAGCGGAAGTGGACCCGCAAGGGCGACCTCATGGCGGTGTTCACGCTGGAGGACCTGCAGAGCGCGGCCGAGGTCATGGTCTTCCCGAAGACCATGACCGACCACGGCCACAAGCTGGCCGACGACGCGGTGGTCGTCCTGCGGGCCCGGATCGACGGCCGCGAGGACCAGCCCAAGCTCGTGGCGATGGAGGTCGAGCCCTTCGAGCCGACCGGTGGCGACGCCTATCCGCTGCGGGTGAAGGTCGCCTCCTCGGCCCTGTCCGAGAGCGTGATCGACGACCTGAAGCGCCTCCTCGCGGAGCACCAAGGGGACTCGCCCGTCTTCCTCCACCTCGGCGAACGGCAGGTCCTGCGCCTGCCCGAGGCCTGGACCGTCTCGGTCGGTCCGGCCCTCCTGGCCGAGCTCCGCGTGCTGCTGGGACCCGCCGCGATCCTCGCCTAGCACATCCTTGACCCGCGGGTCACGAACCCTGAGCAGGACGTTCGCGACGACGCCGGCCGTCTGTCCGAGTTGCACGGGATCGCCGCGTCTACTGGACTAGAGGGGGCCAACCACGAGCTTCCGGGGGCTGGAACCACCAATGTCGATCCAGGTCGAGACCAAGGACTGCACCCAACTCGGTGACGCGGAGCTGGCCGAGCTGGCCGATCTGTGTGCCGAAGGCCCGATCCCGTACGAGATCGGGATGCTCTCCAAGCAGGCCGAGGCCTGGGTCCTGAGCACCCAAGCGCGCGAGAACGGGAAGCTCAAGGGCTTCGCCTTCTCCACCCTCGAGCGGATCGGCGGCACGCCCTGCGTGCTGGTCGGCCTGGCGTCGCTCAAGCGGACGGCCAAGCGCGACACCGTCCTGCGGGCGATGATCCAGGACCAGCTGCGGCGGGCCGTGCTGGCCTTCCCGGACGAGGACGTGCTCTTCGGCACCCGCTTCACGACCCCGTCGGGCTTCGAGGCGTTCAAGAACCTCAACGACGTCGTGCCCCGCCCGGACCACAAGGCGAGCGGCGAGGAGCGGGCGTGGGGTCGGCGCCTGGCCAAGCGCTTCGGGGTCGAGACGTCGTCGTACGAGGACCGGACCTTCAAGGCCACCGGCAACGGCTCGTACCCCGAGGTCTTCGACCACGACAGCCTGAAGCCCGAGGCCATCCCGGCCGACGTCGCGGCCTTCTTCAAGGGCTTCGACGCCAAGCGGGGCGACTCGCTCGTGGCCTTCGGCTGGGCCATGGCCGAGGACCTCGCCAAGCTCGCGTAGCCCGCGTCGACGCCGTACGACTCGGTGGACCTGACCGAGGCCGTCCGCCGGCGGCGGATGGCCCGGGCGTTCGCGCCCGGCCCGCTCCC
>DATFFY010000458.1:0-6235 GCA_035249805.1 Acidimicrobiales bacterium
GGCTCGGCCGGCCCTCACGTGGTGGTGGCCCACGAGGTTCGGGCGGGGCTCCAGCCACCGGACCGTGCCACGGGGCTCGCCCGCGCCGGGCGGGTGCACCAGGACGAGGTGGCGGCGGGTGCAGGACGGCGCGGCCGTCTCGTGCCTGGCCAACGTGGGATCGCCGTCCGCCCGGGCGACCAGCAGGATCAGATCGGCCTCGCGCAGGCACCGGTCCCGCCATGCCGACGCGCCCTCGGCACCCACGTACACCACCCGGTCGTTGGCTCGTTCGATGGCGTCGAGCCGGGCGGCGACCGCCGCGTCCCGGTCACCGTTGCGACCGCGGACCTCAGCGGCCACCCCCAGCGCGGCCTCCATCGCCTCGGCGTCGACGAGCTCGACGGTGCCGAAGGCGCGCAGCTGCTCGGAGAGGTGCGCACCGAACGCCACGAGGTCCAACCCCGGGGCGGGTCCGGCGGCGACGACCGCGATGGAGCGCACCGGGGCCTGGCGCTCGGCCGGGCTCTTGCCCAGGCGTTCCATGATGGTCTTGACGAGGGTGAGGAGCGGGGCCGGGCGGGCGGCGACCAGCCGATCGAACGCGTGGGCGTCCAGCCGGAGGAGCGACGTGTCCCGAGCTGCCCGCACGGTGGCGTTCCGGGGGCTGCCGCTGAGCAGCGCGAGCTCGCCGACGACCTGGCCCGGGGCGATCTCCGCGACGACGGCGTCGCCTTCGGGTCCGAGCACCTGGAGGCGCCCGCGGATGACGACGAACATCGCGCCCGCGGGCTCACCGGCGCGAAACAGGATCCGGCCCCCGCGCAGCTCGTGGCGCGTCATCTCCGCGGCGACGGCGCGGCGGGCCGAGAGGGTGAGCGCGCCGAACAGCTCCGTGTGCTCGAGCAGGCGGACGGCCTCGGCCTTCGTCACGGGGGACGACGCCCGCGTGGTGCCACCCTCCACCGCCGCCCTGCCGGCCACCGCGGCAGGCTACTGGGAAGCGATCGCTCGGTCCGCGGCGGCCCGGGCGAGGTCGGTCTCGACGTGCCGGCGACCGCGGAGGACGACGAGCGCGCCGGCCGTGACGAGTGGGGTCACGCAGAGGAAGGCCTTGGCGATGTCGCCCTTCGGCTCACCGTCGGGATCGATGTCGAACCAGGTCCCGTCCCACTCGACGGCCATCGGCGCGTTGTCCGGCACCCGCTCGAAGCGGTCCGCGATGGCGCCGATGGCGAACGGCGAGAGGGCGCCGCCCACCGACGCGAGGAAGAAGCTGAGCGAGAACGCAGCCCCCCGAAGATGGGCGGGCACGACCTCGGACACCATCACGGCGAGCGGGAGGAGGCCGCCCACGATGCAGATGACCGCGATCGTCTGCCCCGGCAGCCTGAACCACAGCGGCACGGGGAGGAACGTCGCGAACAGGAAGACCGAGCCGACGAGCTCGGTGACGCCGGCGAGCAGCATCGGGAAGCCGAGGACGCGGTCGCGCATCCGGTCGACGAGGCGGCCGGCCACGAACGTGCCGGCCAGGGCGCCGAGCGCGATGAGCGCGGCGACGATGCCCGCGGAGCCGCCCTTGCCGAGCGAGGTGTGCCGCTCGTAGAAGGCGGTGGCCCAGAAGCCCATCCCGTTCAGCGCGCCCGAGGCGATCATCGTGCCGGCGAAGAGCGCCCGCAGCGTAGGGATGCGCGCGATCTTCCCGAGGTCGCGCCGCATGGCTCGGAACGGGGACGGCTCGGTCACGAGCTCGACGTTGACCTCAGCCGTCTCCTCGCTGACGGGTGCGGCCGTCACCGGGAGCACCGGTGCGGGGACCGCGTCGACGTCGCCGGACCCGCCCGGGCCGTCGCTCTCGCCCCGCACGGGCTCGGGCAGGCGCCAGATGGCGATCGCGAGGAGCGAGCCCGGCACGCCGACGATCAGGAACGCCCACCGCCAGCCCAGGAGGGCGGCGACCAGGCCACCCAGGCCGAGTCCGATCGAGCTGCCGACGATGGGCGCCACCCGCTGCACCGCGAACGCGCGCCCGCGCGCCTCGGGCGGGTAGTAGTCGGAGAGGAGCGAGCTCGACGACGGGTTGTCCACCGTCTCGCCCACCCCGAGGGCGGACCGCACGGTCAGGAACTGCCAGTAGCTGTTGACGGCGGCGTTCATCGCCGACATGACGCCCCAGGTCGCCAGCACGGTGGCGATGATCCGCGTGCGCCGGAAGCGGTCCGCGAGGTAGCCGGCCGGCAGCACCACGAGGAAGCCCGCGACCACGAAGGCCGCGGCCAGGGCGCCCATCTGGGTGTCCGAGAAGCCGAGGTCGTCCTGCACGTCCGTGAGGACGCCGGGGAGGATGCCGCGGTCGATGCTGTCGATCAGCGAGACGCTGGCCAGCAGGAGGGCAGGACGCTTGCCGTAGCGCCCCCAACCGGCCGGCTGGGGCGCGTCGACCGGCCTCTCGATCTCCGTGTCGGTCACCCTGCGCACTCCCCCCGGACGCCGGTTGCCCGGATTAGAACACGTTCTCCCGAGGGCGACAAGGGACCGCTGCGGCCCGCCATCCAGAGGCTGTTGAGGCCGCAAACGAGAATGTGTTCTACTTCGCAGCATGAGCACGGCCGAGGCGAGCGAGCTCACGGCCGAGCAGCAGGACCGCCGGCGCCGCCTCATCGACGCGGCGTTCGAGCTCGGCGCCGAGGGCGGCTACGACGCCGTGCAGATGCGGGACGTCGCCGTGACCGCCAACGTGGCCCTCGCCACGATCTACCGGTACTTCTCGTCGAAGGACCACCTGCTCGCCGCGGCGATGACGGAGTGGACGGCGCGGCTCCAGGGCCGGGTCGCGCAGTCGCCCCCGCGGGGGATCACCGCGGCGGACCAGATGGTCGACGTGCTCCACCGAGCCTGCAAGGCGATGGAGCGCCAGCCCAAGCTGAGCGTGGCCCTCGTCCGCGCGCTGTCGTCCGCCGACGCCGGCGTGGCGGAGAGCTCGTCGCTCGTGCAGCAGCAGATCGCCGCGATGGGGAACGACATCCTCGCCGAGCTCCCCGCGGAGGTGCGGACCGACATCCTCGCCGTCCTCGGCCACGTCTGGTACTCGGCGCTGGTGTCGTGGGCCAACGGCCGGCGCGACTTCGCGTCGGTGAACGAGGAGCTGGCGCGCGCCTGCCGCGTGCTCATCGAGCCCCATGAGCGGCGCGCGTCGAAGGGGAACGGGAGGCGCTGATGCTCACCGTCGACCAGCGGACCCGGCGCGACGACGACATCGTGGCGGTGGACGCCGCCGACTTCTTCGGGCGCGAGCTGCCCGAGCGCATCGTCGCCGACGGCGACCTCGCGCGGCCCGGGGCGATCGAGCTGCAGCCGCGGGCCCTCGCGATCGACACCGACGACGGCTGCTGGACGCTCGCCCTCGACGAGGACCAGCTCGTCGTGCGCGCCGGTGACGACGGCGCGCCGGCCAAGGTGCGGCTCGACGGCGAGCAGCTGACGGACCTCGTGCACGACGTCCGCACCCCGATGGGCTTCCTCACGGGCGGGGACCTCCAGCAGGAGCGGGGCCGCCTCGACGACCTCCTCGACTGGTGGGTGGTGCTCCGATCGCTGCTCGACCGCCGGCCGGCCCACACGACCGGAGCGGTGGCCTTCGCGGAGGCCGACGGGGAGCCCCTCGACCTCCACCAGGGCTTCGACGCCGACGCCGCCGACGACGAGCTGGCTCACTTCCTCGGCCAGGCGGGCTTCCTCCACCTGCGCAGCGTGTTCACCGAGGACGAGATGGCGCAGATCTCGCGGGACATGGACGCCGCCTTCCCGCACTACGCGCCCGACGACGGCCGGTCCTGGTGGGCGACGACCGGGTCGGGCGAGCACCGGGCCGTCCGCCTCCAGCACTTCCACGAGCACTCGCCCACCACCGCCGGGCTGCTCGAGGACGAGCGGCTCACCCGCCTCGCCCGCCTGACGAGCGACGGCCATCGCCCTGAGGCGCAGTTCGGCGGCAACGCGATCGAGGCGCTCGTGAAGCCGCTCGACGTGGTCGCGGGCATCTCGGACCTGCCGTGGCACAAGGACTGCAGCCTGGGCCGGCACTCGTACCGCTGCTGCTCGATGACCGTTGGCATCTCGGTCACCGGTGCAGACGCGTCGTCCGGACAGCTCCGCGTGGTGGCCGGATCGCACCGGGCGCTCGTGCAGCCCGCGTTCGTGCGACGGGGGCTCGATCTCCCCGAGATCGACCTGCCCACCCGCACGGGCGACGTGACCGTGCACCTCAGCTGCACGCTGCACATGAGCCAGGCGCCGAGGACGGCCGAGCGCCGCGTGCTCTACACCGGCTTCCGCCTTCCCGACGAGGGGCGGACCTCGCCCGAGACCGCGGCCAAGCTCAGCCGGATCCGCGAGGGCAGCTACAAGACCGTCAGCCAGCCCAAGCAGCGCTGACGGGCCGGCGAGCCGCTATCCGAGGATCACCTCGGCGGTGCGGCGCAGGTCATCGAGGCTGGTGCCGCCGACCACGAGCATCGTGATGCCGGCCTCCTCCCACTGCTGCAGGTCGTCGCGGATCTTCTCGACCGAGCCCACCAGGGAGATGTCGGCCGCCATCTGCGGCGGCACGGCGGCGATGGCCTCGTCGCGCTTGCCCGCGAAGAACAGGTCCTGGATCTGCTCGGCTTCGCGCTCGTAGCCCATGCGGGCGAAGACCTGCTTGTGGAAGTTCATGTCCTTGGCGCCCATGCCGCCGATGTAGAAGCCGAGGGTCGGGCGCATGGCGTCGAGGGTGGCGTCGACCTCGTCGGTGACGACGACGGAGCAGTTCGGCGCGATCTCGAAGCGAGCCCGCGCACCATCGGGGTCGTCCCGCTTGGCGAAGCCCTCGTCGAGCCAGCCCTGGTACATCGAGCCGACCTTCGGCGAGTAGTAGATCGGCAGCCACCCGTCGGCGATCTCCGCGGTCATCGCCACGTTCTTCGGGCCCTCGGCGCCGAGCCAGATGGGAAGGTCGGGGCGCCGCGGGTGGGTGATCGGCTTGAGCGGCTTGCCCAGCCCGAGCGCGCCCGGGCCCGTGTACGGCAGCGGGTGGTGCGGGCCGGGGTTGGTCACCGGCGCCTCGCGGCGGAGGACCTGGCGGATGATGTCCACGTACTCGCGCGTGCGGGCCAGCGGCTTGCCGAAGGGACCGCCGTACCAGCCCTCGACGACCTGCGGGCCGGACACACCGAGCCCGAGGATCAGGCGACCCTCGCTGAGGTGGTCGAGGGTGAGCGCGTGCATCGCGCACGAGGTGGGCGTGCGGGCCGAGATCTGGACGATCGAGGTGCCCAGCCGGATGCGCGACGTCCGGGACCCCCACCACGCGAGGGGTCCGAACGCGTCGCTCCCCCAGGACTCCGCGGTGAACACCGCGTCGTACCCGAGGCGCTCGGCCTCGAGGATGCGGTCGAGCGCGTCGGTCGGCGGCTGGGCGAACCAGTACCCGAGGGTCAGTCCGAGCTTCACGAGGCCCGATCATTGCCGAACTCTCGACGCCGGGGACACAGAGGTGTACACCGGGCGTCGCGAGTTCGGAGTCAAGGGAGGTTGTGAGCCATCGCGACGCGGCGCGCGGGATCGAGGCCGTGGGCGGCCTCCGTCGCCATGAGCGCTCGGAGCTCGGGGCCCAGCTCGTCGTGGCGCAGCACGCCGTATCCGCAGCGCGCGTAGTAGGGCGCGTTCCAGGGCACGTCGACGAACGTCGTCAAGGTCACCGTGCGGTGGCCGCGGGCAGAGGCCCACGCGGCGACGTGGTCGAGGAGCTGCCGCCCGAGCCCCCGCCGTGCATGATCCGGGTGCACGCTGACCTGCTCGACGTGCGGCGCCCCGTCGACGAGATCGATGAGCACGTAACCCGCCACCTCGTCGCCGTCGACGATCACCCAGAGCCGACCTTCGGCGCGGCGCTCCTCGAGGTCGGCCACCGAGAGCGGGTCGTGGGCGGCGACGGCCGGAAGGCCGACGTCCGCGAACGCGATCCCGGCCGCCACCTCGATGGCGCGGAGCCGTTCCAGCTCGTCGGACCGTGCTACGCGGATCTGCCCCACCGCGCCGAGCATTGCCGAACTCGCGACGCTGGCCCCGCGGAAGTGTGTCCGGGGCGTCGCGAGAACGAGGTGTGGGGGTTGGGGGGGGTCAGCCGTCGAGGCCGGCGATGTCGAGGAAGGCGCGGGCAGCGGGGCCGATCGGACCGGGGCGGTGCACGAGCACGACCGTGCGCCGGAGGGCG
>DATFFY010000459.1:0-5697 GCA_035249805.1 Acidimicrobiales bacterium
GCGGGCTCGCCGCGGTCGACGCGCTGGCTCAGCTGACCGGCGCCGATGAGCACCGGCGTGCGGGGATCGACCACGGACACCCTCCTCCGACAGACGAAACTTGACTGCTTGGTCAAGTCTATTGACGGCAGGGCGCGCATCTACAATCGCCAGATCGACGTGCTCATCCTCTGCACCGCGAACCAGTGCCGGTCGCCGATGGCGGAGGCCCTGCTGCGCCATCGCCTCGACGAGCACGGCGTGGACGCCGTGGTGACGTCGGCTGGGCTCTACCCCGCCGGCAACCCCGCGATGGAGCACGCGGTGGAGGTGATGGCCGACCGCGGCCTCGACCTCGAGCCCCATCGCAGCCGCCAGGTCGACGCCGAGGCGCTGGCCCGGGCCGACCTCGTGCTCGGCATGACCCGCGAGCACGTCCGGGAGGTGGCTGTCCTCGACCCGGGCATCCTCCCGAGGACGTTCACGCTGAAGGAGCTGGTGCGGGCCGGGCTCGACGCCGGCCCCCGCCGCCCGGGCGAGTCCGTGGACGCCTACCTCGCGCGCCTCGGCGCCGGGCGCCGCCGAGAGGCACTGCTCGGCGTGGGCCACGATCCCGACTTCGACGTCGAGGACCCGGTGGGCCGTCCGATCGCCGACTTCGAGGTCACCGCCATCGAGCTCGAGGAGCTGCTCGACCGGCTGGTGTCCCTGGTCTGGCCCCGTCGGGCCGACCACGGCGCCGAGGAGCGGTCGGCATGAAGGTCGCGATCGGTGCCGACCACGCGGGGTTCGACCTCAAGGTGCACCTCGTCGCGGAGCTCGAGCGGCTGGGCCACGAGGTGATCGACCTCGGCACGCACGACACGAGCTCCGTCGACTACCCGCCCATCTGCGCGGCCGTCGGCCGCAACGTCGCCGACGGCAAGGCCGACCGCGGCATCGTCCTGGGCGGCTCCGGCCAGGGCGAGCAGATGGCCGCCAACAAGGTGCACGGCGTGCGGGCCGCGCTGTGCAACGACCTCTACACCGCCCGCATGAGCCGCGAGCACAACGACGCGAACGTGCTCGCCATCGGCGGGCGGATCGTCGCCGACGGGCTCGCGTCGGAGATCCTCGAGGTCTGGCTCGCCACCCCCTTCGAAGGCGGTCGCCACGAGCGGCGGGTCGCCCAGATCGCCGAGATCGAGCGCGAGGAGAGCTGACGCATGCCGTGGCCGCAGAACGACAAGGACGAGGTCTTCGCGCTCATCGAGCGCGAGCTCGAGCGCCAGAACACCACGATCCAGCTCATCGCCAGCGAGAACTTCACCTCGCCCGCGGTGCTGCGGGCCACCGGCTCGGTGCTGACCAACAAGTACAGCGAGGGCTACCCGGCCAAGCGGTACTACGGCGGCAACGAGGTCATCGACGAGATCGAGGACCTCGCCCGCGAGCGGGCCAAGGAGCTGTTCGGCGCCCCCCACGCCAACGTGCAGCCGCACGCCGGGGCCAACGCCAACATGGCGGTGTACCTCGCGCTGCTCCAGCCGGGCGACAAGGTGCTGGGCCTCCGCCTCGACCAGGGCGGGCACCTCACCCACGGCTCCCCGGTCAACGCGAGCGGCAAGCTCTACGACTTCGTGAGCTACGGGGTCACGCCGAGCGACGAGCGCATCGACCTGGACCAGGTCCGCGACCTCGCCCTCGAGCACCGGCCGAAGATCATCGTCACCGGTGCCACCGCCTATCCGCGGATCATCGACCCGGAACCGTTCCGGCGGATCGCGGACGAGGTCGGCGCGCTCTTCATGTTCGACGCCGCCCACATCGCCGGGCTCGTGGCCGGCGGCGTCCACCCGAACCCGATGGAGCACGGCGCCGACATCATGACGCTCACGACCCACAAGACCCTCCGCGGCCCACGCGCCGGGGCGATCCTGTGCACCGCGGAGCTCGCCGAGGCCATCGACAAGTCCGTGTTCCCGGGCCTGCAGGGCGGTCCGCTCGACCACGTGATCGCGGCCAAGGCCATCGCCTTCGCCGAGGCGATGACGCCGGAGTTCAAGGAGTACGCCGCCCAGATCGTGCGCAACGCGGCGGCCCTGGCCCAGGCCTTGGCCGGCCACGACCTCCGCCTGGTGTCGGGCGGCACCGACAACCACCTGATGCTCGTCGACCTGCGGTCCTTCGACCCCGACCTGTCCGGCAAGAAGGCCCGCCTCGCCCTCGACCGGGCCGGCATCAGCCTCAACGAGAACACCGTGCCGGACGACCCCCGGCCGCCGTACATCACCTCGGGCCTCCGCATCGGCACGCCCGCCGTGACCACCCAGGGGATGGGGGAGGCGGAGATGGGCACGATCGCCGGCCTCATCCACCGGGTCCTCACCGGCCGGGAGGACGAGGCCGAGCTCGCCGCCGTGCGGGACGAGGTCGTCGCCCTCTGCTCCAAGTTCACGCCGTACGGCTGAGCCGCACACGGTGGCGGACTACCTCGCCCAGTTCGCGCCCGTCGTCCTCGCGGCGGCGCTGGTCACGTTCGCCACCACCCCGTTCTTCCAGCGCCTGTCGTTCCGCATCGGGGCGGTGCAGCGCCCCGACGCGCGCCGCGTGCACACGGAGCCGACCGCCCTGCTCGGCGGCGCCGCCATCTTCGCCGGGTTCCTGGCGGGGATGCTCGTCGCCTGGCCGCTGGACGACTTCGCCGCCGTGTTCGACGCGAACACGATCCCCCTCGGGGTCACGCTCGGCGCGGCCGCGATGTTCGGCGTCGGCCAGCTCGACGACCTGCGCGACGTGTCGCCGCCCGCCAAGCTCGCCGGCACGGTGCTCTCGGCCAGCATCCTGTCGATCGCGGGCGTGAGCATCCTCTTCTTCCGCATCCCGTTCGCCGGCCTGCTGTCGTTGTCGCCCGACATGTCGGCGCTGCTCACCGTCCTGTGGGTCATCGGCATGACCACGGCCATCAACTACATCGACGGCCTGGACGGTCTGGCCGCCGGGATCGTCGGGATCGGCGCGGCCGCCCTGCTGCTGTACTGCGAGCGCCTCGAGGACATCGGCGCCATCGGCCCCGACAACGTCGGGCCGATCATCGCCGCGGCGGTGCTCGGCGCCTGCCTCGGGTTCCTCCCCCACAACTTCCACCCGGCCCACATCTTCATGGGCGACGCCGGCGCGCTCCTGCTCGGGATCCTCATGGCGGCGGCCACCATCGCCGTCGGCGGCAACACCGACGCGCAGTTCTCCGGCCAGACGTTCTTCTTCTTCGCCCCGCTGTTCATCCCGCTGGTGATCCTCGGGGTGCCGATCTTCGACACCGCGTTCTCGATCCTGCGGCGGGCCCGGCGAGGCGCCCGGGTGACGGTGGCGGACAAGGACCACCTGCACCACCGCCTCATGCGGCTCGGCCACGGCCAGCGCCGCAGCGTCCTCATCCTCTGGGGCTGGACGGTGCTGCTCTCGGCCATCGTGCTGTACCCCACCTACAACCGCGGCCGGGGCGACCTCTACATCCCGTTCGCCCTCGCGGCCGCCGCGCTCGTGCTCTACACGATGTTCGGGGCGGGGATCCGGGCCCGGGGCGAGGACCGGGAGCTCGAGGACCAGAGCTCGGGCTGATCCCCCGGACCTCGCTCGGTGGTAGGCATGCCTACTACCGTTCCGACGGTGACCTTCCTGGATCGCGACGCCCGGGCCGTCGTCGGCTTCGCGGCCGACCTGGCGACCCACGGCCAGCGGCTGGCCGTCGCCACCGCGGACGACGAGGTCACCTATGCGGAGCTCGCCCGCCGCGCGGACGAGGTGGCCGATCGCCTCGGACCGACCCGCCGGCTCGTGCTCGTGCGGGGTGAGAACCGGCTCGGGACCGTCGTCGCGTACCTCGGCGCGCTGCGGGGCGGACACGTCCCCCTGCTCGTGCCCGGCCGCAAGGTCGACCTCGGGCGCATCGCCGGCACGTTCGACCCGGACGCGGTGCTCGGGGTCGACGATCTCGGTCGGCCCGCGCTCGACGAACGGCGCGAGGGCTCGGCCCACGACCTCCACCCGTCCCTCGCCCTCCTGCTGACCACCTCCGGCTCCACGGGTGCACCGCGGGCCGTACGGCTGTCGCACGAGAACCTCGAGTCGAACGCGACATCGATCGCCGGCTACCTCTCGCTCGACCCGGAGGACCGCGCCGCGACGTCCCTCCCGCTGCACTACTGCTACGGGCTGTCCGTGCTCCACAGCCACCTGGCCGTGGGCGCGGGCGTGGCGCTCACCGACCGGTCCGTCGTCGACCGCTGCTTCTGGGACCTGTTCCGGGCGCAGCGGTGCACCAGCTTCGCCGGGGTGCCGTTCACCTTCGACCTGCTCGACCGCATCGGCTTCGACGAGCTCGAGCTCCCCACGCTCCGGTACGTGACGCAGGCGGGTGGGAAGCTCGCCCCCGACGTGGTGCGGCGCTACGCCGCCCTCGGCGCGCGCGACGGCTGGGACCTCGTCGTGATGTACGGCCAGACCGAGGCCACCGCCCGCATGGCCTACCTCCCGCCCCACCTCGCCGCGACGCGCCCGGAGGCGATCGGCATCCCGATCCCCGGCGGGTCCTTCCAGCTGGACGAGGGCGAGCTCGTCTACCGGGGCCCGAACGTCATGCTCGGGTACGCGTCGGCGCCGGCCGACCTCGCGCTCGGCCGCACCGTCGACGAGCTGCGAACGGGGGACCTGGCCCGCCAGGCCGACGACGGCCTCTACGAGGTCATCGGGCGCGCGAGCCGCATCGGCAAGATCGCCGGCACCCGGATCGACCTCGACGACGTCGAGGCCTCGCTGCGGGACGCCGGCCACGAGGGCGTCTGCACGAGCGACGACGCCCGGATCGTGGTCGGCCTGGTCGCCGCGTCGTCGGCTGCGGGCCGGGCGGTCGCGCTGCTCGTGGCCAGCCACTGCGGGCTCCCGGTGAGCCGTGTCGTGGTGGTGCCGCTCGACGAGGTGCCCCGGCTCCCGAACGGCAAGCCAGACCTCGAGCGGGTCCGGTCGGGCGCCGGCGCCCCCCAGAGACCCAGCCCCCAACCGCGAACTCGTCACCATCACCCACCCGACCCGGTGGACGATGCTGACGAGTTCGCTGTCGGGGAGGTCCACCCCGCCGTCGTGGCCCTGCTCGAGGACGTGCTGCGGGTGGACACCGTGGACGGTGACGACACGTTCGTGTCCCTCGGTGGCGACTCGCTCTCCTACGTCGAGGTCTCGATCGGGCTGGAGGCGCTCGTCGGTGAGCTGCCGCCCGACTGGCACACCACGCCGCTGCGCGCGCTCGTCCCCGCCGCGGGCGTCGCCACCCGCCGCCGCACGGCCCGGGTGGAGTCCACGATCGTGGCGCGGGCGCTGGCCATCGCGCTCATCGTCGCCAACCACGTCGGCGTGGTCAGCGTCCTCGGCGGCGCGCACGTCCTCCTCGGCATCGGCGGATGGAACTTCGCCCGCTTCGGCCAGCACCCCGGCGACCGCCTGCGCAGCGTCGCCCGCATCGCGGTCCCGAGCATGCTCTGGATGGCCTTCGCCGCGCTGACGCTCACGCCGCGGCTCGACCTCGACCACGTCCTGCTCGTGCACCAGTGGGTCGGCGATCGCGCCGCGCACGGGGGCTACTGGTACGTCGAGACGGTCGTGCAGCTGCTCCTGGGCGTGAGCGTCCTGCTCGCGGTGCCGCCCGTCGCCCGCGTGGCCCGGCGCCACCCGTTCGGCGCGCCC
>DATFFY010000460.1:0-5582 GCA_035249805.1 Acidimicrobiales bacterium
CGCCGAGCTGGTGCGGGGCGCCGAGGGCGGCGACCCCAGCTCGATCATCTTCGACGCCGTGCAGCGCGCCGCGGCCCGTGACCTCGACCTCGTCCTGGCCGACACCGCCGGGCGCCTCCACACGAAGGTCAACCTCATGGAGGAGCTGCGCAAGGTCCGACGGGTGGCCGACCGCGAGCCGGGGAAGGTGACCGAGGTGCTCCTCGTGCTCGACGCCACCACCGGCCAGAACGGACTCGTGCAGGCCCAGGAGTTCACCGAGGCCGTCGACCTCACCGGCGTCGTGCTGACGAAGCTCGACGGCTCGGCCAAGGGCGGCATCGCGCTGGCGATCCAGTCGGCCCTGGGCATCCCCATCAAGCTCGTCGGGCTCGGCGAGTCCGTCGAGGACCTCATCGAGTTCGACCCCGACGCGTTCGTCGACGCGCTGTTCGACGACGCCTGACCGAGGAGGCCGCCGTGCTCCTGCTCTTCCGCCTCGCGTTCCTCCCACCGAAGCTCGCGCTGCGCATCGTCCGCATCGTCGGCGTGCGCCGCCTCGTCGTGTTCGGCGCCGGGGTCGGCGTCGGCCTGCTCGTCGCCCCCACCACCGGCGCCGAGACCAGGGCCCGCCTCCAGCGCGCGATCGAGGCGCGCCGGCCGGTCGGCGACGTCGACCTGGCCGAGCGCGTCCGGTTCGAGCTGTCCCATTCGCCCCGTACGTGGCATCTGCCCCAGCCGCTGGTCGAGGTCAGCGGCGCGGTCGCCGTGCTGCGGGGCCAGGTGCCGCACGAGACCGGCCGCGCGGACCTCGAGCGCACCGCCGCGGCGGTCGCTGGGGTCACGCGGGTCGACAACCAGGTGACCGTGGCCAACGGGTCGGGAACCAGCTGACGCCCAGGCGGCGTCGAAGGGGCTGAGGGCCCGCGACGAGGCGGGCCACCACCCGCAGGGAGAGACCATGGCGGACAGCGTGGACGGAGACGGCACGGTCGCTCCCGACGAGGTGGTCCCGGCGCCCGAGCCGGCGACGAGGCACCTGACGCCACGGGCGCTCGCGCTGTGGGGTGTGCTCGGCGTGCTCGCGCTGGGCGCCGGGGCCCTGGTCGTCACCTCCGGTGACGACGACCCGCCCAAGCTGCCCGTCGCCCTCGGCGCCCCCGGTGGCGCCCGCGCGGAGTCCCTGGCCTCGCCCGCCGCCGACATGTCGATGCTCGCCTGGGTGCACTACGTGGCCGGCGACGACCTGCCCGTGCTCGGCGGCGACGGTCCCGCCTACAAGCTGTCCGGCGAGGTCGACGAGGGACGCGTCCGCGACCTCGCCGACGCGCTCGGCATCGACGGCGACGTCACCCGTCGCGAGGGCGCGTGGGTCGTCGACGGGGACGGGGGCCACCTCGAGGTCTACGAGGGCGCAGGCGCGTCCTGGTGGTACAGCCCCGAGGACCCGAACGCCTCGGTGGGGGGCGGCACCTCCGGCAGCAGCAGCGGCAGCGCCGGGATGACCGAGGAGGAGGCGAAGCGCGTCGACGAGATCGCCGCCCGTGAGGCCGAGGCCGCGGCCTCGACCGAGACCACGTTGGTGGCGCCGGTGCCCGATTGTGCGCCCGACGCGCGCTGCGACTTCCCTGCCCCGGAGCCGATCACCCCGCCGGCCGACCTGCCGAGCGAGGACGAGGCCCGCGAGATCGCGCTCGACCTGTTCGAGGCCGCCGGCCTCGACGTCGAGGGCGCGAAGGTCACCGTCGACGGCCCCCACGACGCTTGGTACGTGATGGTCGAGCCCCTCGTGGACGGTCGGCCCGTCTCCGGCGTCGGCTGGTCCGCCTCGATCGGCAGCAAGGGCAGGATCACCTCGGCCGGCGGCGCCCTCAACGACCCCGAGCGCCTCGGCGACTACCCGGTGCTCGACACCCGCGGTGCGATCGACCGCGTCAACGAGCAGGCCCTCGCCTACCAGACCCCCATGGAGGACGGGGGGGTTGCCACGGAGGAGCCGACCACGACCCTCGCCGTGCCCGAGCCGTGCGTGACGCCGACGCGCGAAGCCGAGACCGAGGAGGCCCCGACCACCAAGCCGGCGGACGACCCGGACACGGCGGTGGCGAGCGACGACGTCGCCAGCGCCCCGGCCATCGGGGCGTGCGAGCCCCCGGTCCCCGTCGAACCGGTGGAGGTCGTGCTGCACGAGGCCGACGAGATCCTCGTGGTGGTCAGCGCGTTCGACGGCACGAACGACGCCTACCTGGTGCCCGGCTACCGGATGACCGGCGACGACGGCCACGTGGTCGAGGTGGCTGCCGTCGACGACGACTCGCTGCTCCCCGAGCCCGACCCGGTCGAGCCGCAGCCCGCGCCGGCGGACGATCCCGTCACGACGGTGCCGGGCGCGCACAGCACCCCGCCGGCCGAGCCCACGGTGGAGCCCGATCCCGGCTGAGGCGCCCACCCCGGCGGCCGTTAGCATCGGGGCCTCATGTTCGAGGCACTGTCCGACCGGTTCGACGGCATCTTCAAGCGGCTCCGGGGCAAGGGGAGGCTGCGCGAGGAGGACGTCGAGGAGGTCCTCCGCGAGATCCGGGTCGCCCTGCTCGAGGCGGACGTCGACTTCCACGTCGTCCGCACGATGCAGGGGCGCATCCGAGAGCGCGCCGTCGGCCTCGAGCTGTCCGAGGCGCTGAACCCGGCGCAGCACGTCATCAAGGTCGTCCACGAGGAGCTGATCGCCGCCCTCGGCGGTGAGTCGCTCCGCATCACCTACGCCAGCCGGCCGCCCACCGTCGTGCTCATGGCCGGCCTGCAGGGCTCCGGCAAGACGACGAACTCGGCCAAGCTCGCCCGTTGGTTCAAGCAGCAGGGCCGCAACCCGCTCCTGGTCGGCGCCGACCTCCAGCGCCCGGCCGCCGTCGAGCAGCTGCGCACGCTCGGGCGCCAGCTCGACGTCCCGGTGTTCTCCCAGCCGGGCGATCCGGTGGCCACCGCGGCCGCCGGCCTCGAGGAGGCTCGCCGTCTCGGGCGCGACGTGCTCATCG
Source organism: Acidimicrobiales bacterium (assembly GCA_035249805.1). Lineage (GTDB taxonomy): Bacteria > Actinomycetota > Acidimicrobiia > Acidimicrobiales > VFJN01 > VFJN01. Next base: position 3,012 of record DATFFY010000460.1, read on the forward strand.
TCGACACCGCGGGCCGCCTCGCCATCGACGAGGAGCTCATGGAGCAGGTCCGCCTGATCTCCGAGGCCGTCGACCCCACGTACACGTTCCTCGTCGTCGACGCGATGACGGGCCAGGACGCGGTCACCACGGCCAAGTCGTTCAACGAGACGCTGGCCCTCGACGGCGTCATCCTCACGAAGCTCGACGGCGACGCCCGCGGCGGCGCCGCGCTCAGCGTGAAGGAGGTCGTCGGCAAGCCGATCGCCTTCGCGTCCACCGGCGAGAAGCTGGCCGACTTCGAGCTGTTCCACCCGGACCGCCTCGCCGGCCGCATCCTCGGCATGGGCGACGTCCTCACGCTCATCGAGAAGGCCGAGGAGGCCTTCGAGAAGGATGCGGCCGAGGAGGCCGCCGCCCGCCTGTTCGAGGGCCGCTTCACCCTCGACGACTTCCTCGAGCAGATGCAGCAGATCAAGAAGATGGGCCCGATCTCCGGGCTCGTCGGGATGATCCCCGGCATGCCCAAGGAGCTGAAGGGCGCCCAGATCGAGGACGACCAGCTCGTCCACATCGAGGCGATCATCCGCTCGATGACCCCCGCCGAGCGGGCCGACGTCGACCTCATCGACGGCTCCCGCCGCCTCCGCATCGCCAAGGGCTCCGGCGCCGACCCCGGTGAGGTCGGGCAGCTGGTGAAGCAGTTCAAGGAGATGCAGAAGATGATGAAGCGCATCCCCGGGCTGTCGGGCACCAAGCGGGCCAAGGGCAAGGCGAAGGGCAAGGGCGGGAAGGGCAAGCGCAAGGGCGGCGCGCCCGGCGGCGGCAGCCCCGCCGGCGCCCAGCCGAAGCAGCCGTTCACCCTGCCGGGCTTGAACTAGCCGGGTGGCAGGGACCACCATGGTCCGCCGCACTCGTGCGGGATCCCCAGAACGAAGGACGTCGTCGTGGCCGTGAAGCTCCGCCTCATGCGGATGGGCAAGAAGAAGCAGCCGACCTATCGCGTCGTGGCGGCCGACTCTCGCTCGCCCCGCAACGGCCGGTTCATCGAGATCATCGGCACGTACGACCCGCGGCCCGAGCCCTCGATCGTCGAGATCGACACGGCCAAGGCCGCCGACTGGATCCGCAAGGGCGCGCAGCCCACCGAGACCGTCGCCCGCCTGCTCAAGGTGGCCGAGGCCGCCGAGCCCGCACCGGCGGCCGAGCCCACCGCATGAGCGACCTCGACGCTGCCGACGCGGCCGACGCCGAGGAAGCCCCCTCGGCGACCACGGCCACGTCGGTCCTCGAGCTGCTCGTCACCTCGCTGGTCGACGACCCCGAGGCCGTGCGCATCGACCCGATCCAGCAGCGCGGCAAGGTCCGCCTCGAGGTCCGGGTCGGCCCCGACGACATGGGCCGGGTGATCGGCAAGCGGGGCCGGGTCGCCAACGCGATCCGCACCGTCGTCCGCGCCGCCGCCGTCCGCGACGGCGTCGACGTCGACATCGAGTTCGAGGACTGAGCTGCGGCCCTGGGGTTCTGATGTTGCAGGTCGGGAGGATCACGAAGCCGCACGGGGTGCGCGGCGACGTGCTCGTGCAGCTGACCACCGAGCTCACCGAGCGCCTCGCCGCGGGCAGCGTGCTGAGCACGCCGCGCGGCCCGCTCACCGTGCGCCGGGCCTCGCCCCACCACGACCGTTGGATCGTCACCTTCGAGGAGATCCCCGGCCGCGACGAGGCCGAGGCGTGGCGGGGCGTCGTCCTCGAGGCCGAGCCCGTCGACGGGACCCTGGAACCGGACGCGTTCTGGGTGCACGAGCTCGTCGGCGCCGAGGTGGTGCTGGCCGACGGCACCCGCGTCGGCACGGTCGACGAGGTCGAGGCCAACCCGGCCAGCGACCTGCTCGTCCTCGACACCGGCGCGCTCGTCCCGGTCGTGTTCATCACCGCGCAGGCGCCCGGTCGTGTCACGATCGACCCGCCCGACGGCCTCCTCGAGCCTTGACATGCGCGTCGACGTCTTCACGATCTTCCCGGACATGGTCGAGGGATTCGCGCGGCGCGCGCTGCTGGGCAAGGCCCAGGCGTCCGGCGCGATCGACCTGCGCGTGCACGACCTGCGGGCGGAGACCACCGACGTGCACCGCTCGGTCGACGACGCGCCGTTCGGGGGCGGCGCCGGGATGGTGCTGATGCCCGAGCCGATCTTCGCCACCGTCGAAGCCGCGGGCCCACCCCGGCCGCTCCTGTACCTGAGCCCGGCCGGTCGCCGGTTCGACCAGACCGTGGCCCGGGAGCTGGCCGCGGGGGAAGGGTTCAGCCTCCTGTGCGGTCGCTACGAGGGCGTCGACGAGCGGGTGCGCGAGCACCTCGTCGACGGCGAGCTGTCGATCGGGGACTACGTGCTCGGCGGCGGCGAGGTGGCGGCGATGGTCGTCCTCGAGGCCGTGGGCCGGCTGGTGCCGGGGGTGATGGGCAACGAGGCGTCGGCCGCCGACGAGTCGTTCTCCGTGGCGCCGGGCGACCACGGTGGCTTGCTCGAATACCCGCAGTACACCCGGCCTGCGGACTTCCGCGGTTGGACGGTGCCCGAGGTCCTCCTGTC
>DATFFY010000461.1:0-5699 GCA_035249805.1 Acidimicrobiales bacterium
CGGGGCGACCGTGGTGGTGGTCGGCGGCTTCGTCGTGGTGGGCGCCGCAGTCGTGGTGGGCGCGGCGGTGGTCGTGGGCGCCGCGGTCGTGGTGGTGACGCGCGTCGTGGTCGTGGTGAGGCGGGTCGTGCTCGTCGGCCACCACCAGCCCCACCACGAGGTCGAGCGGTAGGTCGCGACGGGCGTGGCGTCGGCGGTCGGATCGGTGGGGGTGCCCCAGGTCCACGCGCCGAGGGCCACGGCCCCCGCCACGAGCAGTCCTGCGAGGCGTCGGCGGGCGGATGCGGTCATGCACAGCGCATCGGCGGGTCCGGGTCCCGGGTTGATAGCCCAAAAGGGCCATCGCCCTTCGGGGTCGGCGGGTACGGCCGCCTCCGTCCGGTTCGTGCCGCGCGCGAAGGCACGCGGCGCCGTCGACGGCGCCGATCGGCCAGACTCCGGCCGTGACGATCAGGGTGATCCAGTGGGCGACGGGCGGGGTGGGCAAAGCGGTCATCGAGGCGGTGCTCGACCGCCCCGACCTCGAGCTCGCGGGGGCGTGGGTGCACAGCGCCGCGAAGGACGGGACGGACCTCGGTGAGCTCGTCGGCCGCGACCCGGCCGGCGTCCGCGCCTCGTCCGACGTCGACGCACTGCTCGCGCTCGACGCGGACTGTGTGGTGTACAGCCCGTTCATGGCCGACCCGTCCGTGGTGGAGCGCATCCTGCGCTCCGGCAAGGACGTGGTGACGCCGCTCGGCTGGTTCTACCCGCCGACCGACCAGCGGGCCCACATGGACGCCGTCGCCCGCGAGGCCGGCACGACGCTGCACGGCACGGGGATCCACCCGGGCGGCATCACCGAGCGCTTCCCGCTCATGGTGTCCGCCCTGTCGGGATCCATCACCCACGTGCGGGCGGAGGAGTTCAGCGACATCCGCACGTACGGCGCGCCCGACGTGATCCGCGACTGGATGCTGTTCGGCAAGACCCCGGAGGAGGCGCGGACGAGCATCATGGCCGACGCCCTGGGCGCCGGCTTCCGCCAGTCCGTCTGGATGGTCGCCGACGAGCTCGGGTTCGACCTCGATCCCCAGCTGCGGACGACCCACGAGATGGCGGTGGCGACGGCGCCGATCGAGTCACCGATCGGGCCGATCGAGCCGGGGCTGGTCGCTGCCCAGCGGTTCCGCTGGGAGGGCACGGTCGACGGCACGCCGGTCGTCACGGCCGCGGTCAACTGGTTCATGGGCGACGAGCACCTCGATCCGGCGTGGTCGTTCGGGCCCGGTGGCGAGCGCTTCGAGGTCGAGGTGACCGGCGACCCGTCGTGCCTCACGACCTTCCACAAGCTCCACCCGGTCAGCGTCGAGGCGGGGCTCGAGCGCAACCCGGGCATCGTCGCGACCGCGCAGCACTGCGTCAGCGCGATCCCCTACGTCGTCGCGGCGGCGCCCGGGCTGCTCACGTACCTCGACCTGCCGCTCGTGGCCGGGCGGGCCGCCGCCGAGCTCCACCGCACCCGGCGCGGCGCGTGATGGCGATCCTCGACCGCTTCACGCTCACGGACCGGGTCGCGATCGTCACGGGCGCGGGGCTCGGGATCGGCCGCGGCATCGCCGTCGGTCTGGCCGAGGCCGGGGCCGACGTCGCCCTCGCCGCCCGCACCGAGGCCGACCTGGAGGAGGTGGCCGAGCAGGTGCGGGCGCGCGGCCGCCGGGCCCTCGCGATGCCCACGGACGTGACCGACCAGGCCGCGCTCGACGAGCTCGTGCAGGCGACGGTGGGGGAGTGGGGCCGCCTCGACATCGCGGTGAACAACGCCGGCGGGGCGATGCCACGGGCGGCGATGGACACGAGCGAGGGCTTCATGGCCCGCACCTTCCACTTCAACGTCACCGCGCCGCTGACGCTCACGAAGCTGGCCGCCCGGGCCATGGTCGACACCGCCGGCTCCGGCGCCGTGGTCAACATCTCGTCGCGCTCGGCGAGCATGACGCAGACGAGCTTCGCGGCCTACGGCGCGGCCAAGGCCGCCCTCGACCGGTTGACCAAGAACGTCGCCGCCGAGCTCGCGCCCCGTGTGCGGGTCAACGCCATCGACGTCGGCGGTGTCGCCACGCGATCGCTCGACGTGGTCCTCACGGACGACGAGCTGCGGGCCCGGTTCATGGCCGGCACCCCCATGCGGCGGGCCGGCGAGCCGGAGGACATCGCCTGCGCCGTGCTCTACCTCGCGTCCGACGCGTCCTCGTGGGTGACGGGCAAGGTGTTCGAGGTCGACGGCGGCGTGGAGAGCCCCGCCATCACCGTGCCGGTCCCGCCCCTCGAGCCGTCGGGGTGACCTGAGTCGTAGGGCCGGCCTGGGCTCTGCATGACCTGCGACTCAGGTCACTCGTCCCGGAGGCCGGACTCGATCATCGCGAGGGTGGTCTCCAGGAGGTCCTGGAGCTCGCGGTCGGGCTGCTCCACCCAGACGTCGAGCGCCACGCGCGCCCCGGAGGCGAGGACGGCCGCCAGCGTGCGGGGCAGGAAGTCGGTGGGCGTGCGCCCGGCCCGGGTGGCGATCCACTCGGCCGCGATCGTCTCGAGCCGGAAGAACGACATGAGGTAGCGGGCGTGCAGGTGCTCGCTGCTCCGGAAGATGTCGAAGGTGGCCCGGTCGGCGCTCACCATCGAGCCCATCGACGCGAACTCGCTCAGCGCGGCGCGGAGAGCCTCGCCGACCGTGACCTCGGGCGGGAACGCGTGCAGGAAGTCGTGGAGGAGCTCGAGGGTCTCGTCGAACTTGGAGAAGAGCGCCTCCTCCTTGTTCGCGTAGTAGCGGAAGAAGGTCCGGGGGGAGACGTCGGCGGCGGCGGCGATGTCGTCGACGGTCGTGCCCTCGTAGCCCTTCTCGTGGAAGAGCTCGAGCGCGGCGTCGCGGATCGCCTCGTGCGTCCGCTCCTTCTTGCGCTCTCGCAACCCGCTGCCCGTCTGCACCTCTCGTCCCTCCTCGCCCCATGGTGACGGGCGCCACAGCTTGGCGCCATATGACATATGACACAGCCTATCAACTGGCAGAGACTGCCACAATCACCTAAGGTGCCCGCATGGCACGATTCCTGCACCGGCTCGGGGGGGCCGCCGTCCGTCATCGCAAGCTGGTCCTGCTCCTCTGGGCGACCCTCGCCCTGGGCCTGTTCGGCCTGTCCCGGACGGCCGGCGGGGAGCTCAGCGACCAGTTCCGCATCCCCGGGGCCGAGTCGCAGAAGGCCCTGGACCTGATGGTCGAGGAGTTCCCGGAGATGGCGGGCGTCAGCGCGCAGGTCGTGTTCCACGCGCCGGACGGCACCTTCGACGACGCCGCCAACGCCGCGGTCCTCGAGGACACGATGGCGGAGATCCGGGCCCTGCCCGCGGTCGGCGAGGCGCCCGACCCTCTCGACATCGGCGCCGTGTCCGCCGACCGCACGATCGCGATGGCCTACGTCCAGTACGAGGTCCAGGCCGTCGACCTGCCCGAGGGCAGCTACGAGCACCTGCTCGAGACCCTCGAGGACGCCCGGGGCGACGGCGTGCAGGTCGAGCTCGGCGGCGAGCTCGTCCGCTACTCCGAGCGGCCCGAGACCGGCACCGCGGAGATGATCGGCATCGGTGCCGCCGTCGTGATCCTGCTGATGGCCTTCGGATCGGTCATCGCCGGCGGCATGCCCATCGGCCTCGCCGTGTTCGGCCTGGCCACGGGCTTCTCGGCCATCACGATCGCGGCCGCCTTCACCGACATCGCGTCGGTGGCTCCCATCCTCGCCTCGATGATCGGCCTCGGCGTCGGCATCGACTACGCGCTGTTCATCATCACCCGCCACCGCCAGCACCTGGCCGAGGGCATGACGGTCGAGGAGGCCGCCGCCCGGGCCAACGCCACCGCCGGGCAGGCGGTCGTCTTCGCCGGCGGCACCGTGGTGATCGCCATCTGCGGGCTGGCCCTCGTCGGCATCCCGTTCATCGCCACGATGGGCTACGCCGCCGCGATCGTCGTCGCCATCATGGTCGTCGCCTCGGTGACGCTGCTGCCCGCGCTGCTCGGCTTCGCCGGCATGAAGCTCGCCTCGTCGAGCCTGCCGTGGGCCAAGAAGCGCGAGGCCCGGGAGGCCCGTGAGCGGGCCGAGGGCGCCGACCCCACCGGCGCCTGGCAGCGGTGGGGCGACCACGTCGCCCGCCACCCGTGGAAGTACCTCGTCGCCTCGACGCTCGTGCTGCTGGTCCTCGCGCTGCCCCTCGGGTCCATGCGCCTCGGCCAGACCGACGCCGGCGACAACCCGAAGGACACCTCGAGCCGCAAGGCCTACGACCTCGTGACCGAGGGCTTCGGGCCCGGCGCCAACGGCCCGCTGCTCCTCGCCGCGGACCTCACGGGCGACGAGACGACCGACGCGACGGCCATGCGCGAGCTGGTCGACGGCCTGCGGGCCGACGAGGGCGTGCTGTTCGCGCTCGACGCCGAGGTGAACGAGGCCGGCACCGCCGCCGTCGTGACCGTCATCCCGCGGTCGGCGCCCGAGGCGGCCGAGACGTCGTCGCTGGTCCACCGCATCCGCGACCAGATCGCGCCCGCCGCCGGCGCCACCGTCTACACCGGCGGCCTGACCGCGACGTTCATCGACGTCTCGGACCGCGTGGCCGAGCGCATGCCGATGTTCATCGGCGCCATCGTCGGCCTGTCCTTCCTGCTCCTGGTCCTCGTCTTCCGCTCGATCCTCGTGCCGCTGAAGGCGGCGCTCATGAACCTGCTGTCGATCGGCGCCGCGTACGGCGTGGTCGTCGCGATCTTCCAGTGGGGCTGGGCCAAGGACCTGGTCGGCCTCGAGTCGACCGTGCCGATCGTCGCCTTCGTGCCGATGTTCATGTTCGCCATCCTCTTCGGGCTCTCGATGGACTACGAGGTCTTCCTCCTGTCCCGGGTCCGCGAGGAGTACCTGCACTCCGGCGACAACACGAAGAGCGTCACGACCGGCATCGCCACGACCGCCCGCGTGATCGCCTCCGCCGCCCTGATCATGATCTCGGTGTTCTTCGGCTTCGTCCTCGGCACCGACCCGATCATCAAGATGATGGGCGTCGGCCTGGCCGTGGCCGTGTTCCTCGACGCCACGATCGTCCGGCTCGTCCTGGTCCCGGCCAGCATGCGGCTCATGGGCCACGCCAACTGGTGGCTGCCGCGGTGGCTCGACCGGATCCTGCCGAACCTCGACATCGAGGGCGACTCGGGCCTGCCCGCCCCGGTCTACCGCGAGGGCGCCGTCCTGACCGACACGTACGAGGATCTCGTGGCCCGGATCGAGGAGATCTACGCGAACCTCCTCCCCGAGCTCGAGCCGGCCGCCCAGGATCGCGCGGACGACCGCGAGGCCTCCTCCGAGGCGACCGGGTCCGTCTGGGACCCGTACCACCCGGTCTCGGCCGACCGCTCCTGACCTGACGACTGGGGCCGGCGACGGCAGGGAAGGTGGCCGCCATGGTCAACCTCGGGAAGCTCGCCAAGAAGGCCAAGGACATCGCCGACAAGCAGGGCGACAAGATCTCCGGCGCGGTCGACAAGGCCACGGACCTCGTCGACAAGAAGACCAAGGGCAAGTACAAGGACAAGCTCGACAAGGTCGACGGTCTCGCGTCGAAGCTCGACAAGACCAAGAAGCCCGGCACCGCCGAGCAGGCCGACGACCCGCCCGCGGGCTGAG
>DATFFY010000462.1:0-4172 GCA_035249805.1 Acidimicrobiales bacterium
GGGGCCCTCCCCGGCACGGCCGACCACGAGGCCAGCCGAGCCCGCATCCTCGCGTTCGTGGACGAGCATCCGGATGCGCTCCACCGGTCCTGCGCCGAGGGCCACCTCACCGGCTCCGCGGCGGTCGTGGACCCGAGCTCGCGCCGGCTCCTGCTGCTGTTCCACGCGAAGGTCCGCCGCTGGTTGCAGCCCGGTGGGCACGCGGACGGCGACGGCAACCTCGCGGCCGTCGCCCTCCGGGAGGCCGAGGAGGAGACCGGCATCGACGGGCTCGTGGTGGTCACCCCGGCCGTGGACCTCGACGTCCACGTCTTCCACAACGCCGCGGGCACGGAGACCGACCACCTCCACCTCGATGTCCGCCACCTCGTCCTCGCGCCCCCCGGTGCGGTGCCGGCCGGCAACGCCGAGTCCGAAGCGCTGGCGTGGGTCGGTCGCACGGACCTCGGCCGCTACGACGTGGACCCGGGCACGCTCCGGTTGGCCGACGCCGCCCTGGCGGCGCTCGACGAGCTGGGTGGCTAGGCGTCCGCGGCGGTGGAGCAGGCCGGCATGTCGTTGTCGCCGGCGAACTGGTCGAGGTACTCGGTCACCTGCTCGCCGCCCTTGGCGGTGACGAGGAGGCGGGCGTCGGGGTCGCGCAGGAGCTCCGCCGCGTAGTCCTCGCGGTCCCCGAGGTACGTGTGCCAGTCAGCCAACCACTCTTCGACGATCTCGCGGTCCTCGCCGGCCGGCACCAGCGGCACCAGCTCCTCGAGGTCCTCGAGCATGTCCGCGAGGTGGCCGTTGGCGACCTCGAGCGTGCGGGCCCGCTCGGCCGCGTCGCGGGCCTCGGACGCGCGGGGCAGCTCAACAATGCGCTCGAGCCGAGCCGAGCAGGCCGCCTCGGCCTCCCGGGCGAAGGCCGGATCGTCCAGCCGGTCGGGGGAGTCGGCCCGGCCCTCGAACACGGCGAGGTAGAGCACGAAGGCCCACATGGCCACCATGCCGACCACTGCGGCGCGCACGAGCCAGCGGGCCATCAGCTGCCGACCACGTCGATCGTCACCGTCGAGCCTCGACTGGCGAGCGAGCCTCCGGGCGGGGACTGGCCCACGACGGTGCCGCTGCGGGCGCCGGGCTGGCGCACGATGCGGCGCTGGACCGCGAAGCCGGCCTTCGAGAGGGTGTCGGTGGCGTCCGGCGCGGACCGGCCCGTCACGTCCGGCACCACCACGACGCGACCGCTGCCACCGGAGGAGGGCCCCGGCGCGGGCAGGGTCGGCTCCGTGGTCGTCGGCGCGCTCGGCAACGGGAGCTCCTCGTCCACCGGGGAGGGCGGCAGCGTCGTCACCGGCACGAAGGCGTCGACGGGCGGCTCGTGGAACTCCTGGACGGGCTTCCCGGCGAGCGCGGCGCTGGTGAAGCTCTGCCAGATGCGCGCGGGGTAGCTCCCCCCGGTCACGCGGATGGCCGTCCTGGGCGGTCGCATCGGGATCTCAGCCTCCTGGTAGCCCACCCACACGGCGGTCGCGAGCTCCGGGGTGTACCCGACGAACCACGCGTTCTGCCAGTCGTCGTCGGTGCCCGTCTTGCCCGCCGCCGGCCGGTCGAGCCGCGCCGCCGTCGCCGTGCCCCGGTCGACCACCTGGCGGAGGATCGCCGTGACCGTGTCGGCCACGCCGGCGTCGAGCGCCCGCTCCTGACGGTGCTCGTGCCGGAAGAGCACGGTCCCGTCGGCCCGGGTGATGCGGGTGACGAGGATCGGCGGCACCCGCACGCCCCGGTTCGCGAACGTGGCGAACCCGCTCGCCATGTCCAGTGCGGTCACCTCGTTGGTGCCGAGCACGGCGGCGAGGTCGTCGCGCAGCGGGCTGCGCACCCCCATGGCCGCGGCGAGCTGCATCGCGTCCGCCGGACCGACGTCGCGCATGAGCTGGGCGTACAGCGTGTTGTACGAGTGGACCGTGCCCTCGACCAGGTCCACCACACCGGGCGGGCCGCTGTCGGAGTAGTTGCACGGATCCCACTCCGCCGTCATGTGGATGCAGGCAGGAGCCGCGTACGTGCTCGTCGCCTCGATGCCCTCGACCAGCGCCGCGGCGAGCACGAACGGCTTGAACGACGACCCCGCCTGGCGTCCGCCCTGGGTGGCCAGGTTCAGCTTCGCCGCGGCCCCCGGGCCGAAGAAGTCGCGCCCGCCGACCATCGCACGGATGGCACCGGTGGCCGGCTCCACGGCGACGAGGGCGACGTCGGGGTCTCGCGAGGCGTCGGGGAGGACGTCGCGGGCGGCCGCTTCGGCGGCCCGCTGCGCGGCGAGGTCGACGGTCGTCTGGATCTTCAGGCCGCCGCCGAAGAGCAGGTCCCTGCGGGCCTGGGCGGTCGGCCCGAACCGGGGGTCGTCGAGCAGCCACTGCTTGACGGCCTCGACGAAGTAGGCCGCCTCGTAGCGCTCCGAGGCGGGGGTCCCGGCCGACGCGAGCGTCACCGGCTCGGCCTGTGCCACCGCCGCGTCCTCCTCGGCGATGAGCTCGTTGTCGACCATGCGGTCGAGCACGAGGTCGCGGCGGGCCGTCGCCTCGGGCAGGTGGTCGTACGGGTCCGTGGCCGTCGGTCGCTGGATCAGGCCGGCGAGCAGCGCGCTCTCGGCCAACGTGAGGTCACCGACCTGCTTGCCGAAGTACTGCTGCGCGGCGGCGGCCACGCCGTAGGCCCCGTTCCCGAAGTACACCGCGTTGAGGTACAGCTCGAGGATGCGGTCCTTGCTGTAGTGGCGCTCGAGCTGGAGGGCGAGGCTGGCCTCGCGCAGCTTGCGCTCCACCGTGCGCGAGTCGTCGTCGAGGAGCACCTTCTTCACGTACTGCTGCGTGATCGTCGATCCGCCCTGGGCCACGCCGCCCGCCTCGGTGTTCTCGCGCACGGCCCGGGCCACGGCCCGGACGTCGACGCCGTTGTGGCGGTAGAAGCGTTCGTCCTCGATCGCCACGACCGCGTCCCGCAACGTCATCGGGATCTGGGCGAGCGTGACGCTGCGCCGGTTCTCCTCCGCGTGGAACGTGTGGAGCAGCGTGCCGTCGACCGCGTGGATCGTCGAGGACTCCGCCGAGATGGGCGTGGGCGGGAGCGCGTCGCGCGTCGTGTAGGAGCAGCCCGTCGCCGCGAGCCCGACGGCTGCGGCAGCGAGCAGGGTGTGGCGGGCCCGCCTCGAGGGGTTGGACATGGAGCGGTCCATTCTCGCGCCCGGGGTTCCCACTGGACCGAACGGGGGCCGGGCGAGGACGATGTCGCCCGTGACCGGCCTCCTGGACGACCTCGAGCAGCGCGGCCTGCTCCACGACACGACCGACCGGGACGCCCTCGCGGCGCGGCTGGCCGACGGCCCGATCACGCTGTACTACGGCTGCGACCCCAGCGCGTCGAGCCTCCACGTGGGCAACCTCGTGGGGCTGGTCCTGCTCCGCCGCTTCCAGGACGCGGGCCACCGGCCGATCGCCCTGGCCGGTGGGGCCACCGGGATGGTCGGGGATCCGTCGGGCCGCTCGGAGGAGCGGAACCTCCTCGACGACGGCGTGCTGTCCGCCAACGTCGCCAGCATCAAGGCGCAGATGCAGAAGGTCGTCGACCTCGACGCCGACGGGGCCCACCTGGTCGACAACCGGGACTGGACCAAGGACGTCACCCTGCTGGAGTTCCTGCGCGACGTGGGCAAGCACGCCACGGTCAACCAGATGCTGGCCCGCGACTCGGTGCGGTCACGGCTGGAGTCCGAGCACGGCATCTCCTTCACCGAGTTCAGCTACATGCTCCTGCAGGCCCACGACTACCTCCACCTGCACCGGGTGCTCGGCTGCGAGCTCCAGATCGGCGGCTCGGACCAGTGGGGCAACATCCTCTCGGGCGTCGACCTCGTCCGGCGGGTGACCGGCCACGGCGTCCATGCGCTGTGCTGGCCCCTGCTGACCGCCTCTGACGGCACGAAGCTCGGCAAGACCACCGGGGCCCGGGTGTGGCTCGATCCGGAGCTCACCTCGCCCTACGCCTTCTTCCAGCACTGGATGCAGACCGAGGACGCCGACCTGCGCCGGGACCTGGCCCAGTTCACGCTGCTGCCCGTGACCGAGATCGAGGAGATCGTGGCGGCACACGCCGAGGCGCCGGCCCGGCGGGCCGGGCAGCGGCGCCTCGCGATC